>QFBU01000019.1 GCA_003265975.1 Candidatus Marinamargulisbacteria bacterium SCGC AAA071-K20 | reverse complement strand
AAACTCTCTTTTTTCGACGACATCTTATTGATGTTCTTGGGTTGACGCCTCAAAACCCTCAGGATTTAACTCCCCCTGGGCAACTTTTACTCTGCTGATTTTTTACCGAACACTAGTGATGTAGTAATGGTAAGCCATGATATAAATATGAACTCGTTTATGCAGTATTTTAAACGTTCTTTTAGAACTGAATATGGGTATTCAAATATTGCGGCTAGGTTTCTTTTTTAAAAATACATTGTTATTTTTTCGATGGAAATCAGCACATAGACTTTCAATATTAGGGGCTTTAGAATATGGACTTCACTTATACTTCGTCATTGTTCCGATATTTTTAGGTAGCATTCGTTTTGTATAAGGGGTAGTATTTTTATTTCCAAGTAAAAATAAGGTTAGGTAACTTTTATTATGAAACGAGTTTGTATCATTGGTGGTGGGATAATTGGCTTAACGATGGCCTATTGGATCAATCATTTTTTCCCAAAATACTCAATAAGGATTATAGAAAAAGAACCAGCGCTGGGAGCCCACGCTTCTGGTAGAAATAGTGGCGTTTTGCATGCTGGGTTTTATTATAACCCGGACAGTTTAAAGGCTAAGTTTTGTATAGAAGGTCAAGATTTTTTAATTAATTATATAAAAGAAAATAAGCTCTCGATTAATCCTTGTGGAAAATTGATTGTAGCAAAAGACGATGAAGAGTTGGATCGATTAAGAAAATTAAAAGAACGCGGCACACAAAATGGTGTTGCACTTGAATGGTGTAATGAAGGGAGGGTTTCTAAAATTGATCCTCTAGTGCTAACACATAAAAATGCATTGTTTTCGCCTACTACTTCAACTATTAATCCAATCGAAGTGTTAACTTGTCTTAGTGCCGATTTGGAGTCAAAAGGCGTTCGCTTTAATTTTAAAGAAAGCTTTTCATCTTTTAAGAATAATATAGTTCATACTAATAAAGACACGTATGAAACCAATCTTTTAATTAATTGCGCGGGAACTTATGCAATCGACATAGCCAAGCAATTTAATATGGCTAAGAATTATCAAATGCTTCCGTTTAAGGGGCTCTACCTAATGTTTGAGGGTGAGAACCCCCTTAAAACAAATGTTTATCCTGTTCCTCCTAAAGATGCTCCATTTTTGGGTGTTCATTTTACAATTACTGTCGACAATAAACTAAAAATTGGCCCTACAGCTACGCCTGCTTTGTCGTATGAACATTACAAAGGGGTAGAAAATATACGTTTAAAAGAACTTATTCCTATACTGGGTTATGAAACAGCTATGTTTGTATTAAATAAGTGTTTTTTTAGAAACCTAGCTGTTGAAGAGATTCTTAAATGTTTTAAGTTATATTTAGCTGAACAAGCGTGTAAGCTTACAAAGGGTTTAGATCCAAAATTATTTACAAAGTGGTCTAAGCCTGGAATTCGAGCCCAATTGCTAGATAAGAGAAATTTACGATTACTTGATGACTTTGTAGTTGAAAAAAAGGAGAATACTTTGCATATTTTAAACGCTGTTTCACCTGCTTTTACAGCAAGTTTTTCGTTTACTCGACATATTGTAGAAGAATATATTGTTTGAGGCTCTTTTATTTTTGTTGACTTTCAAATAAAAAATATGTAAATTTTATAGTACTATGAAAAAACAATTAGATAAAACTAGTATAAAAATTCTTGAATTATTGACAAAAAATGCCAAAATTACAAATTCTGATATTGCAAAAGAAATTGGCCTAGTTCCATCTGCGGTACTTGAACGAGTAAGAAAGCTTGAAAAAAACGGAGTTATTAACGGATATACTGCTTTATTAAATAAAGAAGTATTTAAGTTAAACTTGTTAGCATTTGTACACATTGCTGTAGATGTCCCCAATTGGGATGATGAGATCGCTAAAAACCTTGTAAAAGTTCCTTGGGTTCAAGAAATCCATGAAATTACAGGTGAAGAATCCTATTTACTTAAAATTTGTACTCAAGGACCTGTTCATCTTTCGAATGTTTTGAAAAATTACATTGCAAAAGTTAAAGGCGTTAAGTACACCAAGACTACAATCGTTTTGAAATCTTTGAAGGAAACAACTAATTTCCCTTTAGAGATCCCACCAATTAAAAAATAATCTAAATGTTTGACCTTATTTGGGGCCTTAAAACAACATCTCTTATGGATGTATGGTCTATCGACCATGTTTTAAGTGGCATGTCAGTAGGTTATATTGCTTATACATTTAATCGAAGCTTACAGCATAAATATTCACTTAAAGTTGAGAATGAAACATTTTTTACAATAATTGATATAGTGTTAGTTCTGTTACTTGCTTTTATGTGGGAAACTTTTGAACATTATCTTGAGATTGGTTTGATGGGCTCAACAGTGGAATATTGGTTTCAAGGCGTTGAGTATTGGGCAAACAGGTTTATTTTTGACCCTTTGATGTTAGTTGTGGGTTACTTTTATATTCGTTCGCATGGTTCACAAATTAATGTTTTTAGGGTTTTGTCTGTTCTTTGGTTGGTTGTTCATATTTTTATTTTTCCTCACAGTATGTATTTGCACGAAATATTCTAAATAATAAACCTATAAAGTATATTCCACAGGTAAGATCCCTTAGAAATAGTCTTTTTGGTTCTAAACTCATTCTAAATAACCATTCGGTACCAGTACTTTATTTTCTGAAATATTGTTCATATAAGACACACCCAATTTGTATCCGCTTTAAACCTACCTGGGGGTCTGATTCAAAGTGGATTATGTTATAATTATTTTAATTCAAATGACTCAACAATTAACCATCATTTTGCCTACTTATAATGAAGTGGAGAACGTATCAGTTTTGATTCCTCTAATTTGTAAGTTTCTTGCTGAGAAAGACCTTACGTATTCACTTTTAGTTGTAGATGATAACTCTCCAGATGGAACTGCTGATAAAGTTAGAGAATTGGCTAGATCTTATCCTGTTGAGCTTATAGTGAGAACTAAAAATAGATCTTTATCTCGAGCTGTTATTGAAGGGTTTTTACACTCGAAATCTGAAGTGTGTGTTGTTATGGATGCTGATGGATCTCATCCATATGAGAGTTTGTTAGATATGGTTTCACCCGTTTTAGACAACACCTGCTTGATAAGTGTGGGTGTGCGATATGTAGACGACGGTGATACGACAGGTTTTTCATTTTTTCGTAAGGTAATTTCTGTTTTTTCAGGGCTTCTTGCTAAAGGCCTTACCTCTATTTCTGATCCTACTTCTGGATTTATGGCCGTCAGACGAAATGCCTTAACAGACCTTACCTTAGACCCGATTGGTTGGAAGATTGTCCTTGAAGTCATTGTAAAACTTGATGATGCAGAATTAGTTGAAGTTCCAATCAAGTTTAAAGACAGGCTTCATGGTCAAAGTAAATTATCTATGAAAGAAAGTAATGACTACCTAAAACACCTCTTAAAGCTGTATATCTATAAATATTTTGGCTTTTTTCAATTTATAAAATTTGGCTTAGTGGGACTTTGTGGGGTAGCACTGGATCTTTTAATTGTTTTCTTAACAACACAATATTTTAAGTTTTCTCCTGAACTATCAGCTAGTTCTGGATTTTGTTTTGCGGTCACTTTAAATTATGGGCTTCATCGGTTGTGGACTTTTAAAAGATCTCAAACTCCATATTTGAAAGGGTTAGTTAAATTTATAGTCACTTGTTTGGGCGGTCTTAGCATTAGGCTTCTAGTTGTTACTACGTTGGTAGATTACCCAGTATATGGAGTTCCACTTCACTATTTGATAGTGAATCTAATAGGAATTGGAAACGCCTTTCTTTTTAACTATTTTATAAGTAAATATCTGGTTTTTAAATCTAAGAAGTTTCCAAATTAACTTAGTTTATTAAACTGCTCTTTAATACTTTTTACTATTGCTGGGTTTGCAAGTGTGGATGTGCCTCCAGTATCTTCATTTGCTGCAATGTTTTTTAGAATCCTTCTCATAATTTTTCCACTTCTAGTTTTTGGTAAATCTGGAGTAAAAATAATTTGTTTAGGTTTGGCAATTGCACCAATTTGCTTTGAAACAAATTGCTTTAATTTATTTTCTAGATCATCGTCTTGTTTAAAATTTTCCTCTAGTATTACAAATGAAACGATTGCCTGTCCTTTTATCTCATCAGGCATGCCTACTACAGCTGCCTCTGCGACGCCTTCAAACTCCACTAATGCACTTTCTACTTCCATTGTTCCAATTCTGTGCCCAGCGACATTTAGCACATCGTCTACACGCCCAAGTACTTTGATGTAGTCGTCTTTATCTTTAATGGCTCCGTCACCGGCAAAATAAGTATTAAATTTGTCCCAGTACACTTCTTTGTAACGTTTATTGTCGCCCCAAATGCCTCTAAGCATAGAAGGCCACGGTTCAGTAAGCGACAACAATCCGCCGCCTTTACTCACTTCACCGCCGTCTTTATCTAGTATTTTGGCCTCAATTCCTGGTAATGGGAGCCCGGCGAATCCAGGTTTCATATCATTGAGTGATGGGATGTTGCTAATCATAATTCCACCAGTTTCTGTTTGCCACCACGTATCTACAATCGGGCACTGTTTAGATCCAATATGATTGTAATACCATTCCCAAGCTTCAGGGTTGATAGGTTCTCCAACGCTTCCAAGCAGTCTTAAAGAAGATAAATTGTGTTTTTCGATATGAGTTAAGCCCCATTTCATAAAGGCTCTTATTGCGGTTGGTGCTGTATAAAGAATAGAGACATTATGTTTTTCAATAATTTCCCAAAATCGGTTTTTTTCAGGGTAATCAGGTGCTCCTTCATACATAACTACAGTGGCTCCGTTGGCCATTGGGCCATAAACCATGTAGGTGTGACCAGTAATCCATCCTATATCTGCAGTGCACCAATAGATATCGTCGTCTTTGAGGTCAAAAACAGTTTTTGTAGAGTACTTTGCATGTGTTAAATAACCACCTGTAGTATGAACAATACCTTTTGGCTTACCTGTTGTTCCTGATGTGTAGAGAATAAATAATATGTCTTCTGACTCCATATGTTCTGGCTCGACGTAGTTTGCTGCACTTTTTCTTAATTCATTATAACTTTGGTCATATTCCTTTTTTTGAGTGGGGCAAGTATCCTCGGGTAAATGGTTCACAATTAAAACATTTTCTACTGGTGTATCATTTTTAGATAATGCCTCGTCTACTATGTTTTTTAGGTTTAATACTTTACCACGTCTAGATCCTCCATTTGCCGTGATAACCATTTTGGATTGAGAATCAAGAATTCTATCTTTTAAACTTTGAGCACTAAATCCACCAAAAACTACACTATGAATGGCTCCTATTCTTGAACATGCTAATAGGGCGTAAAGTAGTTCTGGAATCATAGGCATGTAAAGAGTTACTCGGTCACCTTTCTTTACGTTAAATTTGTTTTTTAATATGTCGGCTAGTTTATTGACCTCTTCAAATACCTCTTGGTAACTTAGCTCTTTAATATCTCCATTTTCGCCTTCCCAAATAATGGCTTTCTTTTGAGCCTTCGTTTTTAAGTGTATATCAAGACAATTTACTGACGCGTTGAGAGTGCCTCCGCTAAACCACTTTGCAAATGGGCGGTTCCATTCTAATATCGAAGTATAGGGTGAAAACCATTCAAGATTTTGTGCTTGATTATCCCAAAAGGATAGTCGGTCTGTTTTGGCAGATGAATATAAAGACTGGGTTTGACTATTTGCCTTTCTTTTAAATGTATTACTTGCTGTAAATGACTTTTCTTCTTTTGCTAAAGACTCAATCGTATCTAACATGGTTTTGTCCTTTCTATTTATACGGTTTTATTTCCCCACTCTTAAGTTTTTTAAAATAGTCTATGGACCAAAGTTTAACTTTTTTACTTAGAAGTATCATTGCTATTGCATTTGGTATGACCATTAAACCTAACATTGCATCCGAAAAATTAACGACTAAATCAACACTTTGAACAGATCCGAAAAGTATCATAGCTAAAAATAAGACGGTGTATACTTTTTTTCCTTTTTTCCCAAATAAATAGAAACTCGCCGTTGTCCCATAATAGGACCAGGTAATTAATGTAGAAAAAGCAAAGAATAAAACAGCAATTGTGATGAATATTGATCCAAAATCGGGTAAGAACTTGTCAAAAGCCGCTTGAGTGAGGGCTACCCCTGTAAAGTTTTTTATGGCCTGTATTCTGTCGAGGTAAATCGATACTTGTTCACCAACAGGTATAAATTCAATTCTTAAATTCTTTCCAGAGAGTGATGATTTCAAGTCATCAGAAAATAGTATAGCTAGGCTTCCCCAGCCACCTTCTATTAATCCATTTTCAATTGTCACCATATTGTTTTTTGAATCTCGTTGAGATAAGAAAAATTCATCTATTACCATGTCATTTTGATTTATAATTTTGGCCAACATATCGCCTTTTTCTAGGTAGGCTGAAAATCGAATTCCATCGGCCGATCGTTCAGTCGACTCTACGTGTATTTCTTCACTAATATACCTATTGTGTGCCCCAGATTTTTTATAAGAGAGGGTTTGTTGTCCGTTTTTGTAAATACGTAATTTTTCATCATTATCAGGACTCAATGTTACTTGTTCCCATCCATAAGGTAGTGCTTTTAGCCTGTGCTCAAAACTTATTGTTTGATCTGTAAGGGGTTGGTACCTTTCTGTCCCATAAAACCCACTTAAAATAATAACGGATGCTGTAGCTGTACAAACTATGATGGTATCTATTAAAGGGCCTAAGGAGGCTACTATTCCTTCTCTGACGGGATAGTCTGTTTTTACAGCAGCATGCGCAATTGGAGCGGATCCTATACCTGCTTCGTTAGAAAATATAGCTCTTCTTACTCCCCAAATCACGACGGTTCCTACTGCGCCTCCTGTTGCGGCGGTTCCAGTAAAAGCATCAATCAAAATAGTTGAAATTACAGTTGGGAAAAGGTGAATGTTTATAAAGGTGATGAATAAAGCACCAGAAATATAAATGGCGCACATTATAGGAACTAGTTTTGAAGCCACTTGTCCAATTCTTTTAATTCCTCCCAATAATACAAACGCGGCAAGTATAAATAAGCCTAAACCAGTGATGTATTTTTCAATGTGAAAAAACTCATATAGTGCACTTGCTGCTTGATTAGACTGAAACATATTGGCCCCGCCAAAACCTCCAAGCATAGTAAGTACAGCAAAAGTGATAGCCATGGGTTTGAACGACTTACCTAGTCCTTTTTCAATGTAATACATTGGCCCGCCATGTACTTCTCCTGTTTCTTCGTCTATGTCTCTATACTTTGTTCCAAGTGTGCATTCAACAAATTTTGTTGCCATTCCAAATAATCCAACAATCCACATCCAAAACATAGATCCTGGTCCACCCATAGCAATGGCAATCGCTACCCCAGCTATGTTTCCAAGTCCAATTGTTGCTGAAAGTGCTGCTGACAAGGCTTGGAAATGAGTAATTTCACCTTTTTCTTTTGGATTGTCATATTTGCCTCTTAATAAGGAAAACGCATGCGGTATGCTTTTTATTTGAACAAAACTGAGCCTAATCGTGAAAAATATTCCACTAAGTAAACAAAGCAGAACGACTGGATAATACCAAACCATTCCCACAAATTTTGCGAAAAATTCCTCCATCAGAAGTGTCTCCTTAAATGTTAATTGTGATGTTGATAATTATACCATAAAGAAACTTATGATTAGCCTTGCTCAAACTGGAAACGTTTTGTATACTTACGTGTTTGCTATGGTTAAAACTAGTAAGATTAAAGGGAACATTGTTATATTGTCAGGTCCTTCTGGAGTAGGGAAGGGTACCATAATTAATGGAGTGCTAAAAAAAATAGCCTCTATGAGAGTTGCCATATCGGCTACTACTAGGCAACCCCGACGTGAAGAAGCAAATCGCAAGAACTACTATTTTATGTCAGATTATGAATTTGATGAGAAAATTGAATCAGACTCTTTTGTAGAGTGGTGTAACGTACTAAATAAACGTTATGGAACTTTAAAGTCTGAAATTGAAGATACTATAAATGAAGGTAAGGATATCATTCTAGAGATTGATACCCAGGGTGCCCAGAAAATAAAGGCAAAGATGCCAGATTCGATCTTGGTTTTTATTGCACCGCCTACTATGAAAGACTTAGAGGCGCGGCTAATAAATCGCCAAACTGAGCAAGAAATTGATATAAAAAATCGATTAGATAAGGCAAAGCTTGAAATAAGTGAAATAGATAAATATGATTTTGTGGTTGTGAATAAAGAAATAAATAAAGCCATAGACTCAATTGTAAAAATATTAACAAAAAGCTGTAAGGAGCACTAAGATGAGAAAAGAACAAATAGACGAGTTAAACTTTCCAAAGATTAATTTGAAAGAACTCTATAAGCTGTACCCTAACCGTTTTTTACTGTCTGTTGCTGTTTCTAAGCGAGCAAGACAACTTAAAGAAGGAGCTAAGCCGTTTATTGAGATCGCCTATAACGAACCTTTTAATCCAGTTTCTATAGCTATGAAAGAAATTCTTCTTAAAAAATTAACTGTCTTAATCAATGATAATGTAGAAGAGAACGATATCCTTCTTGACGAATTGGATGCTACTTTAGATGAAGAACTAAAAGCAGAAGAAGCGATTGATGAAAAAACTGAAAAAGAAACTAAAAAGAAAGAAAGAAAAAGTAAGTCAAAATCATTATCCGCATAGGTAAATATGACTTCTGTTCTTTTAGCAATATCAGGTGGAATCTCTGCATATAAAACCCCAGAACTTGTAAGGCTCTTTAGAAAGCAAAACATTGTTGTTAAAACCATTTTGTCAAAATCTGCAGAGACATTTGTTACGGCTGCAACACTTTCAGTTGTTAGCGAAGGTAAAACATGGACAGATATTGATTTTTTAGACCCCAATTCTTTTCATTTAAAACTAAGTCGTTCCTCAGATGTTTTACTAATTGCTCCGGCAACGGCTAACACTATTGCTAAATTCGCGTATGGTATCGCAGATAACTTACTCACTACTCTATTTCTTTCTTTTAAAGGCCAAATTGTTATTGCCCCTGCTATGCATACCGAAATGTGGGAAAACTCTGCAACTCAAGAAAATATAGCTAAGCTACGATCTCGAGGCGTTTGGATAATTGAACCAGAAACGGGTGATTTAGCGTGTGGAGATAAAGGTATTGGACGGCTAGCTGATCTTAATTGGATAGTTGAATGTGTTCAAATGACTCAATACCCGCGATTAAATTTACAGGGAAAGAAAGTCCTTATTACTTCAGGTGGAACAGTTGAAGAGATAGATCCTGTTAGAGTTATTACTAATAAGTCGACCGGAAAGCTAGGTTTAAGTTTAGCTAAAAGGGCACACTTTGAAGGTGCAGATGTTAGGTTTTTGAGTACAAGTCATGTTAATCATCCAGGGTTTTCAAAAGTTATTACAGTTTCAACTGTGGCAAGCTTGGATAAATCTGTAAATGAAGAAGCAAGTCATGCAGATGTGATCTATATGGCGGCGGCTGTTTCAGATTTCTCTGTCAAAAAAAGCAAGCAAAAATTATCTCGACAAGAAAATTTAAACTTAGATTTAGAAAAGACTCCAGATATTTTGGCGTCTCTTATAAAAGACCCTAGTTGTTTATATATAGGGTTTTGCTTAGCCGATGAAAGTATGGAAAGTATCGCTAAAGAAAAACTTAAGAAAAAGGGCTTAGATTATATTGTTGGTAATTCGTCACAGTCTTTTGGAAAAGATATTAGAACATTTAAAGTATTTTCTAAAGATGGAAACGTAAAATCATATGAAGCGCTTTCTTTACATCAAATGTCAGAGGAATTGCTTTCTTTGATCTGATCTTATGAAAGTGAAGTTTTTTTAGGATTCTTTAGACTCTAATTTTTCTTTAGAGTCTTTCTTTTTACCGTCTTTAAGGCCTTTTTCGAATTCACCTTTTGCTTGTCCAATGGATTTAGCAAATTTGGGAATAGCTGCTGCTCCGAAAAGAACGAAAACAATTAATCCTATTACAATAAGTTCTGTAGATCCAAACATAGGACTATATTACACTGAAAAACGCCCGTGGTCACTATTTCTCTTTTTTATTAATTGAGGCTAATTCCTCAAACTCATTTTGAATTTGATAAAATACTCTAAGACACTGTGAGTATAAAGATCCTAGTTTATGAAATACTTTTGGTATGTCCTCAGGCTTGATTACAATAATTAAGAGAAATAAAATTAATACACCTTCAAAAAAGCCAAAATCAAACATGTCCTTCTCCAAACTTAAATATTTTTGCAATTAAAATAGTTAGAAAGTAAAGCGATATTAACGGGAGGGCTAGTCCTATTTGAGTTATTACGTCGGGAGGTGTTATAAGTGCTGTAAATACAAAAATTCCTACGAATATATATCTACTTGCCTTAAGTAAAGATTTTCTTCTTATAACATTTAAATAGAGTAGTAATTCTAGAATAATTGGAAATTGAAATAGAATCATGCTGTATATCATCATGTTAAATACAAAAAAGATGCTTTTTTGATAATTTAAAAGAAGTCCTATTTGGCTTGGAATAAATTGAGCGCTTGTTAAGAAAGCTATAGAGAAGGGGAGTAATTTAAAATAACTTAGGTATAAACTTAGTCCCGCTAGTATTGTTCCAGATACTAAGGATATAGATATAATTGTTTTTTCTTTAGTTTTTAAACCGGGTAGGACAAATCTTAATAGTTGATACAAAAAACAGGGTAGTGCCAAGACAGCACCTAAAACTAATGAAAGTTTAAATTTTGTACTAAATCCTTCAAATAAAGAAGTGATAATTAATTTTTGATTTAATGATGATGGAATTTCTAAATAGGGCTTGGCTAGGAAATTTATAATGGGATCAAATAAATAGAAACCGATAACTGATGTGATACAAAGACAAATCATTGAGATAACTAATCTTTTTCTTAATTCTCTAATATGATCGATTAAAGTGATTTTTTTGCGTGTTTTTACCACAGTTTTAATTTAATTGATTAATTGTTACTCATAAGATTAACGGGGAATTCAAGTTGGTTTAGTGGGTCAAATTTTGATTGTTGAATTCGATCTTTTGAGATGTAATTACCTAAGGTCCCACGTGGTTTCAACACGTTGAAGTTATGTCCTCGTTGTTTTAAAACCCTGAGGGCGTGTCTGAATGCTAGTCCTTGTTTTGAGCTTGATTGATATACATTTTCACCTTCGATATTGTAGGGAATAACGTAGCCTTCAACGGACTGACCTTGCATAATAATTGCGCAATGAGGTACGGGTGAAACGGGTGGTGCGTCTTTAGTTATAGTGGAGGACGTATTATTAGTAATGGGCGTTTTTTTAGATAATTCGTCCATAAGTTTCTGAATATTTTTTAGAGATTCTTGATGCTTTTCAAATTCACTTGATTGAGATGTCGAAACCCCTTTTTTATTAAACAGAAATGCCGCAAGTAAACCGATAATTAATCCTCCTGAGAAAGTGAGTATTATCGATTGATAATTTGAAACAGAAGGGATTTTAAGTAATGACAAAACAGACCCTAAAATGAGTAGTTGTAGTAACCAATGTAAGTTCTTAATAGTTGTAAATATTTTTTTTACCATGTGGAGTATTATCTCAGGTTGGCCTTAGTTAGTAAAGAATAGGGGGCTTAGTAACCGTTTGGATGGCTCTTATGCCAATTCCAAGCAGATTTAATGATTTCTTCAATAGAGTTGTATTTTGGAGCCCAACCTAACTCATCTTTCAGCTTTTGTGGATTGGTGTATAGTATTCCTGGATCACCAGCTCGTCTAGGTTTGTCTATTGAATTGATTTTTTTTCCTATGATGGATTCTGAAATAGTTATTATTTCTCTTACAGAAACGCCTTTTCCGAGACCAATGTTATAAGCATCGACTTTATGAGGTTTTATATGGTTAAGCGATAATTCATGCGCATTAGAAATGTCGTCAACATGGACAAAATCTCTTATACAAGTTTGATCAGGTGTTTCCCAATCAGTTCCGAATACATAAATCGTGTCACGTTTACCAAGAGCTGTTAAAAGTACTAAAGGAATTAAGTGGCTTTCCTTTTTTCTTGATTCGCCAAACTGACCGCTAGGGTCTGCTCCTGCCGCATTAAAATAACGCATTATTGAGCATCCTATTTCATAAGTTTTTGCATAATCTTTAATAATCGACTCACATGCTAACTTTGTAACTCCGTATGGCACTGTTGGCGCTTGAGCACTGTCAAATTGGAGAGGCATGGGGCTCTCGAAACTATATGTGGCTGCGGTACTGGAAAAAACTAATTTTTTAACGTTCGTAGCTACCATTGCATCAAGCACAGTTTTAGTACCGCTTACATTAGTTCTCCAATAAAATTCTGGATCATTAATTGATTCTGGTACAGAAACGGCTGCAGCAAAGTGCATAACCGCGTCAATTTTTTTTTCTTTTAAGGTGGAAACGAGTAAGTCGAAATCTAGAATGTTGCCTATAATTAATCGACTCTCAGCGTCAGGTATGGCGGCTTTATTTCCTTCAGATAAATTGTCGAAAGCGTAGACATTATACCCTTTATTTAACATCCATCTTAAGCAAGCGCTACCAATATAACCGGCTCCTCCGGTAATTAAAATATTTTGCATTTAGTAATTTTATCCTAGGATCTTATATTTAGCAAAAAAATGGATTGATTTTAAGCTGCAGCTCTATTTGCTCTCATTTGAAACATTAGTGCTTCATTGTGCCTAACACTTTTTTCACATTCTTCTTTTCTAAAGGCAGCTAACTGTTTTAAAAGGTTATTTTGTTCTACTCGTTTTGCTTCGTTAATTGAATACTCTTTAGGGTATCGGTAAACAATTCCTATTGAGTTTCCAGGAAGATATTCTATTGGAGCTTGTCTTGAACTTGGTGATACACTAGCGACTTTATGCTGCTTAATAGATGCCGTCTCTTCTTCTTTTCCTTGTTTTAAAAGGTAGGCCGGAATTAAACTTCTAATAGTTTTTGCAGCCCAAGTATTGCTATGAAAAATGTAATTAAGTAAAGAGTTGCCTTTGTTGCTTTTATTTGGAGTAGGCGCGCTGGGTGGGTCAACTTGAGTAACGTTTACTGCTTTAATATCATGGGGTGAAAATGATGCTCGTGGTGACTTTAGTACACCCATACTTGATGCTGTTCGAACTGAGTTCCAACGAGAGTGACGAGGTTTTTTCTGAGAGCCTTGAGATTGAGATATATGTGGTGTTTCAACCCTTGATACTGACATTTTAATACTCCTTAGTTGTAAGTCTAATTTACGGGGGAAGGACCGGAAACCATTTTTATCATTTGGATTTACTCTTTAATAATAAGTTAGGTGTTTAACTTTGACAATAATCAACTTTATTGTTTAGTTTATTTGTTATGAAAAAGAAAGAGTTGTCAGGCATTATTGATCATACCTTTGAAACACCTGAAGAAAATTTGAAATTTGAAGAAGACCTTCTAAATTATTTTGATGACTCGACACAAACAGTTAATCTACTCAGGTTTTGGGAATCGCCCAGTTATTTTGTGGTTCTTGGGAGTAGTAATAAGTCCGATTCGGAAACCTTTTTTGAAAAATGTAGTGAAAAAAAAATTCCAATTTTAAAAAGATGTAGTGGCGGGGGCACTGTACTTCAAGGTCCTGGCTGCTTAAATTATGCCTTAATTCACACTATTGATGAGAAGACTAAAGACATTACCAAGACTAACTCATTTGTAATGGAGTCTTTAAAAAAAGGATTTAATACTTTGGGGATTGATGTTTCTGTTAAGGGATTTACTGACCTGACGGTAAAAGATAAAAAGTTTTCAGGAAATGCTCAGAAGCGCAAAAGAAATACGTTTTTGTTTCATGGTACAATTTTATATGATTTTAACTTAACTAAAATTTCAGAGTTTTTGAAGTATCCAAGTAAGTCTCCAGATTACCGTTTGATGCGATCTCATCATGATTTTGTGTCAAATATTCTGATTAAGAAAGATAATATAATTAAGTGTATAGGTGAGTCGTTTCAGATTAACCATTACCTTGACCTAAATGAGCTAAAATTTATGTCTAACAACTTGTTGTCATAAATATTATGTATCTGTTATGGTTGTCTTGTGATCCCCTGCCTGCCTACCAATGGGGTTCACGTATTAAAGTTTTGTTGCAAAATTTTGCGGTTGTTTTTACAATGTATAGAGGTTTCATATGATAAATAAAAGTAAAAAAAAATCCAGTAACGAGGGTAAACATACAGGAGAGCAAGAATATTGCTTAGACTCGATGGACTACCTTATTAAATATAAGGCGCCAGAAGATGTTGCTTCTGTAATGAAAGCCTTGCAAGAAAAATGTCAGAATGCTGGCATTACTGTTCCATTTCAAGCAAATACACCTTATATAAATACAATTCCAACTCACAGAGACCCTGATTATCCAGGAGATTATGATTTAGAAGGTGAGATACAAGATATTATTAGATGGAATGCCATGGCTATGGTTATTCAGGCCAATCGGAATGATGACGGGTTGGGTGGCCATATTTCTTCATTTGCTTCTTGTGCCACGATATTAGAAGTGGCTCAAAACCACATATTTAAAGGAAATGGAGATGGCTTTAATGCTGATCAAGTTTATTTTCAGGGGCATGTATCTCCTGGAAATTATGCACGTGCTTATTTAGAAGGCCGCCTTACTGGAAAAAATCTTCATAATTTTAGAAGAGAATTAAGTGAAGGAGGGGGCTTGTCTTCGTATCCTCATCCTTATTTATTACCAGACTTCTGGCAGTTCCCAACTGTATCTATGGGACTTGGACCCATTATGTCTATTTACCAAGCACGGTTTAATAGATATTTAAGTGCTAGAGGCATTTTAAAAAATGATGAAAGTAATGTGTGGTGTTTTGTAGGAGATGGGGAATGTGACGAACCAGAGACATTAGGAGCTTTAACTTTAGCTTCTCGTGAAAAACTTGATAACTTAACCTTTTGTATAATTTGTAATTTACAACGTTTAGATGGTCCAGTTCGTGGAAATGGAAAGATGATTCAGGAATTGGAAGCCATTTTCAATGGTGCTGGGTGGAATGTCATTAAAGTAATTTGGGGACGAAATTGGGATCCTTTATTGAGTTCAGAGCATGCTCCTCTGTTAATTAAACGTATGGAAGAAGCCGTTGATGGGGATTATCAAAAATATGTTGTTGAGCCTGGAAGTTATTTCAGAAAACATTTCTTTGGAAAATATCCTGAATTATTAGACCTTGTTAGCACAATGACGGATAGTCAATTAAAAGGATTGCTAAGAGGCGGACATGACCCCGTTAAAGTGTACTCGGCATTGAAATCTGCCGTAGATCATAAAGGGCAACCTACTGTTATATTGGCCAAAACGGTTAAAGGTTATGGCTTAGGTGAAGCTGGAGAAGGTAAAAATATTTCTCATCAGCAGAAAAAAATGAATGAAAAAGAATTACGCGAATTTAGAGCTAAATTAAATATTCCTATTAGTGACGAAGAAGTTGTTGAAGCACCGTTTTATAGGCCAAAAGAGAATAGTAAAGAACATAAGTATTTAATGAAAAGACGTGAAGAGCTCGGTGGGTTTTTACCTGAGCGAAAAGTAACAGACGAAAAACTAAATGTGCCTGGGCTTGAAACATTCTCAGAATTTTTTACAGCATCAAAAAATGAAATGTCTACTACGATGGCCTTTGTTAGAATGCTAACTAAGTTACTAAGAGATAAAGAATTGGGACAACGAATAGTTCCCATTATTCCTGACGAAGCCCGGACATTTGGAATGGAATCTCTTTTTAGACAAATTGGAATTTATTCTTCAAAAGGGCAACTTTATGAACCTGTAGACAGTGAGTCTCTTCTTTATTACAAAGAAGCTAAAGATGGACAGATATTAGAAGAAGGTATCAATGAATGTGGTTCAATGTGCTCTTTTATTTCTGCAGGGACTGCTTACAGTACGCATGGAACAAACATGATTCCTTTCTACATCTACTACTCAATGTTTGGATTTCAACGCATTGGAGACTTAATTTGGTTAGCTGGAGACATCAGAGCTAAAGGTTTTTTAGTGGGTGGAACTGCCGGACGAACAACTCTTAATGGAGAAGGCCTTCAACATCAAGATGGTCATAGTCATTTATTAGCCAGTACTATTCCTACACTTATTACCTATGACCCAGCATTCCATTTTGAAATTGCAGTTATTGTACAAGATGGACTTCGTCGTATGTATTTTGAAGGTGAAAATGTATTCTATTACATCACGGTTGGAAACGAAAATTATGCTATGCCTGAAATGCCAAAAGGTGTTGAAGAGGGTATTTTAAAAGGGCTATATCGCTTTAAGAAAGGTGGTAAGGGCAAACATAAGGCACATCTATTAGGCAGTGGCGCGATTATGTGTGAAGCCTTAAGAGCTCAAGAAATTTTGGAAAAACAATTTAATGTCTCTGCAGATGTATGGTCTGCAACTAATTATAAACAACTTCGCTCCGATGCGTTAAATGCTAAGAGATGGAACATGTTGAATCCTACTAAAAAGAAAAAGAAGAGTTACGTAGAGGCCCTTTTGGAAAACGAAAAAGGGGTCTTTATAGCTGTTTCTGATAACATGAAAATAGTTCCTGACCAAATTGATTCCTGGGTACCTGGTGGTTTAACTACTCTTGGTACTGACGGGTTTGGTCGAAGTGAAACAAGAGAAAAATTACGTCGTTTCTTTGAAGTGGATGCTGAGTGTACCGTGATTGCTACACTGTATGCTTTAGCTGAGCAAGGAGAAGTAACGTATAAGGATGTAGATAAAGCAATTAAAACTTTAGGAGTAGATCCTGACAAAGTCTACCCTTTTTGTGTATGAGTTTGAAAGGATAAACAATGGATATTAAATTACCTTTTCTTGGCGATGGAATAGACTCTGCAACTGTTCTAAGTTTACTTTTATCTCCTGGAGATACTGTAGAAAAAGATCAGTCTATAATGGAATTAGAAACTGATAAAGCGGTAGCTCCGGTACCTTCTCCTGCTGCAGGAAAAATAGCTGATATCAAAGTAAAGGCAGGAGATATTGTAAGTACAGGAATGTTGGTAGCTACACTTGAAGGAGGTGGTTCTAAATCATCACCTAAAGTAGACACTAAAGAATCATCACCTGTTGATTCCGCACCCATACAATCAGCGGTAGCAGCTCCAGTTTCGCAAGCCCCTCAAGGGGCTGCAAATTATCAATTTGTATCTCCAAGCGGACAAGCACCACCGGCCTCTCCCTCAGTTAGAAAAATGGCATTAGATTTAGGCTTAGACCTTGCTCGTGTTCAAGGAACTGGAAACGGTACTCGGATTACTTTAGATGATGTCCGTGGGTATATGTCTTTTTTACAAACATCTGCTTTTTCAAGCCCAGCTCAATCTGTTGGCCAGTCAATGCAAGTTGAACAAGCTAAAGGCCCTAAGCCTTTAGATATTGATTTTACAAAATGGGGAAGCGTAACTGTTGAAAAAGTTAGTAGTATGCGAAAAAAAATAAGTGAGAAAATGACTGAAGCATGGCAGACAGTGCCACATGTTACTCAACAAGATGAAGCTAATATTGAACATGCAATGGCATTAAGAAAAAAATATAAAGCAAAATATGAGAAAAAGAATGCCGGGTTAACTATTACAGGCATTTCTCTAAAAGCAATAGTTACTGCATTGAAAGCATTTCCTAATTTTAATTCTAGTTTTGACGCCGCAACAGGGAATCTTATTACGAAAAATTATTACAATATTGGTGTTGCTGTTGATACAGAATACGGACTTATTGTTCCTGTAATTAAGGATGTTGATAAAAAATCTGTATTTCAACTGTCTGTTGAATTGGGTGAAATTGCTCAAAAAGCACGTGATCGTAAATTAGGAATTAATGATTTACAAGGAGGGACATTCACTCTTTCTAACCTAGGTGGTTTGGGCGTTAGTTATTTTACCCCCATTATTAATACTCCTGAGGTAGCAATACTTGGAATGGGTAGAGGAAAAGACGCCACTAGTCTACCTCTATGCTTGTCTTATGATCATCGTGTTATTGATGGTGCAGATGGGGCTAGATTTATAAAAACATTTATACAAGCACTTGAGTCCTTTCCTGAAAGGGATATAAAAATATGAGTACTCGTTTGAGAAGGAGATCACTATGAAGCGTATAAAAACAGATGTAGTTGTTATTGGAGCAGGCCCAGGTGGTTATGCTGCGGCTTTTTTTGCTGCAGACGAAGGTAAGGAAGTTATTTTAATAGAAAAGGATAAGTTGGGTGGCGTTTGTTTAAATAGAGGGTGTATTCCGTCTAAAGCATTAATACATACTACTGAACTCATTCTTGAAGCTAAAGAGTCTAGTGAGAAGGGTGTTTCTTTTTCTAACCCTAAAATTGATCTTAAAAAGCTTAGAGCTTGGAAAAATGAAATTATTTCTAAATTGTCTGGTGGGGTTGCCCAATTAGCTAAAGCTCGGAAAGTTAAAGTTATTGAAGGTAGAGCTATATTTGATACGGCCAAATCGCTTAGAGTTGAAACAGACAAAAAGCAAGTGATGATCGATTTTGATGATGTCATTATTGCTACTGGATCTAAGCCAAATATTCCTGCTGTTTTTGACCTTGGAAATAAACGAATTATGACGTCAACTGAAGCTCTTGAATTGGAAGATATTCCAAAAAAATTGATGGTGATTGGCGGCGGTTATATAGGTATGGAGCTAGGCTTAGTTTATGCTGGGCTTGGTTCGGAAATTGTAATGGTTGAAGCTATGAAAGATATTTTAATGGGTGCGGATAGAGATTTGGTTAGACCTGTAAAAAGAAAAGCTCAAAACTTATTTAAAGAATTAAGACTAGATACAAAAGTAAAATCTCTTGCGACTAAGGGTAAATTTGTTGAAGTAAAATGTATTTCACCAGATGGAAAAACTAAGACGGAGAAATATGACAAAGTTTTAGTCTCTATTGGTCGTACGCCTAATGTAAATGATTTAGGGTTAAAAGATATTGGTATTGAGCAAGACGAAAAAGGATTCATTAAAATAAATCATAAATGTGAAACTAACATAGCAAATGTTTATGCAATTGGAGACGTAGCTGGAGGTATTTTACTTGCTCATAAGGCATCAAAAGAAGCTCGAATTGCTGTAGAAACTATATTGGGCCATAACGTAAGTAGTGAAAAATGTATTATTCCTGCCGTTGTATTTACTAGTCCAGAAGTAGCTTGGGCTGGTATTACTGAAACCGAAGCAAAAGAGAATGGTATTAGTGTCAAAGTAGCTAAATTTCCTTGGGCAGCTTCGGGTAGAGCTAAAACTCTTGGTGCAGACAATGGCTTAACTAAGCTTATTGTTGAAAAAGAGACTGATAGAGTTCTTGGTGTTGGGATTGTTGGTAAAGGCGCCGGAGAACTAATCTCTGAAGGAACTCTTGCTATAGAAATGGGGGCAACTGCAAAAGATCTTGCTGAGATAGTACACCCTCACCCTACGTTGTCTGAAACGATAATGGAATGTGCTGAAAGCCTTTATGGGGTTGCTACACATACTATTAGCAAACGACAATAATATAGTAAACGTATTATTTATTTTCAATTTTGTGAAAAGTATCGCTAATTTGTCCTATATTATTAGCATTGTTTTTTAATCTACCCAGTCTGATTGTTTCTTTATACTTAATTCTAAACGAAGAAGAGAACATATGATTACAAACATTCGTAAAACTACGAACTATAGAAATAGAAAAAAGAACATTAAGGTAGACTTAGAGGAAGAAGCGGTTGTAGACGACTCTTTCGAGCCTATAGACCTTAATTTTGATGTGCTCCCACATAATCCATATACCTTAGACTATTTAGAGATTTCAGATCTTGAAGATGACTAATAGATTCTTTTACTGACTTCAGGTTGCTTAAAATAAATAACTTAGTATAATAAGTACTTGTAATACTTAATTAGAGGTTATTGAGTTGAAATTAACGAAGTCATGTGAATATGCATTAAGAATAGTCATTCATCTTGGAGGTACTACTAGCGTACTGACTAATTCAGATCTATCTGAAAGTCTGTCTATTCCATATCACAACTTAACTAAACTCATTCAGCAACTTTCTAAATCGGGTATTATTCATACACAGAAGGGGAAATATGGCGGAAATCTACTTAAGCGTGATTGGGCCGATTTGTCTCTAAAAGATGTGGTAGAAGTTATTGATGGTCCGACAGAACTATCTCAATGTCTTCAAAATGAAAGTTTTTGCCAGTTAGATGATGGTTGTAAGTTAAAAACTTCATTTTCTGAAGTTCAATTTAAAATTAATGCTTTACTGGATGATGTGAAGCTAGCAAGTCTAGTTTAGTACTTGGAAAGGTTTAATTATGAGTTTAGAAGAAATAGAAAAAATTGCTGGTCAAAATTATAAATACGGATTTAAATCTGATATTGAAACTGAAGTTATTCCAAAGGGATTAAACGAAGATGTAGTTCGTTTGATTTCTGAGCGGAAAAAAGAGCCAAAATTTATGCTCGAGTATCGACTTAAGGCATATAATCATTGGAAAACACTTACTGAGCCAGACTGGACTCATTTGGAATATCCTACAATCGACTTTAATGACATTAGTTATTATGCCGAACCAAAGAAAAAAGAAAAATTAGAAAGTATGGATGACGTTGACCCAGAATTAAAGCGTACTTTTGAAAAACTTGGGATACCAATAGTTGAACAAAAACGACTAGCTAATGTGGCTGTGGATGCTATTTTTGATAGTGTTTCAGTAGCTACTACCTATAAAGACAAATTGTTAGAGCATGGCGTTGTATTTTGCCCTCTTTCAGAAGCCTTGGAAAAATATCCTGAAATTGTGAAAAAATATCTTGGATCTGTAGTACCGCATACAGATAACTTTTATGCGGCTTTAAATGCAGCTGTATTTTCTGAAGGATCATTTGTTTATATTCCAAAAGACACTGTTTGCCCTATGGAATTGTCTACTTACTTTAGAATTAATGCTGAAGAAACGGGCCAATTTGAGAGAACCTTAATTGTGTGTGAAGAAAATAGTAAAGTTAGTTATTTAGAAGGGTGTACAGCCCCTATGTTTGATAAAAATCAATTACATGCCGCTGTTGTTGAATTAGTTGCTTTAGATAATGCAGAAATTAAATACTCTACAGTTCAAAATTGGTATGCTGGAGACCCTAAAACTGGTAAGGGGGGAATTTATAATTTTGTTACTAAACGTGGAAAATGTGCTGGCAAATCTTCTAAAATATCTTGGACTCAAATAGAAACCGGCTCGGCTATAACTTGGAAATATCCTAGTTGTTTATTAATAGGGGATGATTCTGTAGGTGAATTTTACTCAGTAGCTCTTACTAATCATCATCAACAAGCTGATACGGGTACAAAGATGTATCACATTGGGAAAAACACAAAGAGTACTATTATTTCTAAAGGAATTTCGGCCGGGAAGTCTATTAATACATATAGAGGGCTAGTTCAAATTAATAAGTCAGCAAAGGGTGCTGAAAATTTTACCCAATGCGACTCAATGCTTATAGGCAGTGACTGTAGTGCTAATACGTTTCCTTATATTGATGTCAGAAATGCACAATCAACGTTGGGTCATGAAGCGGCTACTGTGAAAGTAACTGAGGATCAAATTCATTATTTTCAACAGCGAGGTATTAATATGGAAGATGCATTAACGACTATAGTGAATGGTTTTTGTGCGGATGTTTTTAAAGAACTTCCTACAGAATTTGCAGTAGAGGCAACTCAATTATTGAGTTTAAAATTAGAAAACACAGTAGGTTAAAGACCTATTTTTAGGAGGACATATGTTTAATATTAAAGATTTGAAAGCAAGTATCGGAGATAAAGAGATTTTAAAAGGGATTAACTTAACTATTAATCCTGGTGAAGTTCATGCCATTATGGGGCCTAATGGGTCTGGTAAAAGTACTTTAGCTAAAGTACTTACGGGACATCCAGATTTTACTGAAGCAGAGGGCTCAGTTTTACTTAAAGGTAAGAATTTATTGGAATTAGACCCAGATGAACGCGCTCTTGAAGGTTTGTTTTTAGCTTTTCAATATCCAGTTGAAATCCCTGGTGTGAATAACGAAGAGTTTTTAAGAATGGCATATAATGCAAAAATGAAAAAAAATGGGAAAGACGCAGTTGATCCTTTAGACTTTTCAGACTTTATCCAAGAAAAACTAGCTAAACTTAGTATGGACGAATCATTTTTAGAAAGAAACGTAAATCATGGTTTTTCGGGTGGAGAAAAAAAACGTAATGAAATTTTACAACTTTTAGTTTTAGAACCAGAGATGGTTATATTAGATGAAACTGATTCTGGATTAGATATTGATGCCCTTCGTATAGTTGCAAAAACAGTGGATGCTTATAGAAGAGCAGACCGAGGGATTTTAGTTATTACTCATTATCAACGACTTCTTGATTATATTAAACCTGATATTGTTCATGTATTAGCGAACGGGAAAATTGTTAAATCAGGAGATAAAAGTCTTGCTCTTGAGCTTGAAGACAAAGGTTATGATTGGGTAGAAGCGGAGGCTAAGTAGGCGTATGAGTAACAGAAATGAAACTAAAATGGTTGTAGATAAAAAAAATTATATAGACCCAGACTGGCTTTTGGAAATTAGGCAAGAAGCTAAAGCTCTTTTTAAAGATATTGGGTTTCCTAACTCTCGACATGAAACTTGGAAATATCTGAACCTGGATCAAGATTTAGACTTAGAGAGACATATTAAAAAAACTCCTATACGAAGAACTGAACGAGATGAATGTGTTAGTGTTTTGTTTAAAAATAATACACCTGAATGTGAGTCAATCTTAGCAAATAAAAATGATTTGATAATTACTAATTTTAGATCGGCTTATGCTGAGCATAAAGAACTGATTAAATCATCACTTAGTAAGGGGCTTCTTCAGAATCCTTTTTCTTACTTGAACACTGCTCAGTTTGATGATGGTGCATTAATTCTTGTAAAAGAAGGATGTAAAGTTGAAGGTCCAATCATAATAGATTTACAAACGCATGTAGAAGAAGAACGTTTAAAGGGTATTCATACCCGAACCTTAATTGTGTTAGAAAAAGGGGCAAGTGCTACCGTATTTGTTCAACATCATTCTTTTTTAGACAAGCCAGAATTTGTGAATGATTATTTCGATATTGTGTTGAAAGAAGAAGCTACATTGGAGTTTATTTTGACTCAAGAAGGCGATCAACCATATCGGTTTGAAACAATTAAAGCCTCTATAGATACTAAAGCTAATCTTAACTATGTTTCTTTTGTAAATGATTGCCTGGTAACGCGTCACGATATGGGTGTCGATTTTATTGGAGAGAAAGCTGTTGTTAACTTGGCTGGTATTGCTTTATTGTCTTCTGAAAGTCAGTACTTTAATCATTTATATATTGATCATAAAGTTGGAAATTGTGATTGTAGCCAAGTATTTAAAACAATCTTAAGAGACAAATCTTTGTCAGAGTTTTCAGGATTGGTTGTTGTAGCTAAACATGCTCACGGTACAAATTCTACTCAGTCTAATCCAAATTTACTTTTATCAGATAACGCTAGAGCGTTGTCTCGACCACAGTTAAGAATTGATGCTGACGACGTAGAGTGTGCACATGGTGCTACTATGGGACAGCTAAACCCTGAAGAAGTATTTTATCTAGAAAGTAGAGGATTAAATAAATCTGCCGCTAGAGCCTTACTAACATTTGGTTTTGCAGAAGACATCATTCAACGTATTAAACAGCCTCTCATTCAACATGAATGTGACCTTATTCTTCGTGAAGGTCTTAGTAGTTATGACAAACATAGATAATTCAATATCAGTCATTAGAGAGCAGTTTCCAATACTACGGCAAGAGATGAGTGGTGCTCCTTTAGTTTATCTAGACAATACTGCTACAACTCAAAAACCTAAACGAGTAATAGATCGAATGACCCATTTTTATACACATGAATATGCTACCGTTCAT
>QFBU01000018.1 GCA_003265975.1 Candidatus Marinamargulisbacteria bacterium SCGC AAA071-K20 | reverse complement strand
GTGGTGCTTGTTGTGCGACCGTAGCAATTGTTTGAGCCACGATTTGAGTAGCCTTAGGAGCTTGAGTAGCCACATTAGAAATAGCTTGGGCTACAGTGTTCGTGGCTTGAGGTACATGTTGTGCGACAGTTGCAATTGCTTGATCCACGATTTGAATCGCTTTAGGCTCTTGAGTAGCCACATTAGAAATAGCTTGGGCAACAGCCTGAGCGGCTTGTGGTGCTTGTTGTGCGACCGTAGCAATTGTTTGAGCCACGATTTGAGTAGCCTTGGGAGCCTGGGTAGCCACGTTAGAAATAGCTTGTGTGGCGGCTTGAGACGCTTGCGGAACTTGCTCAGAAACGGTTGAAATAACTGCGTTAATCTGTTCCGATATTTCGCTACGAGAAGCGAGAGAAGATTGATGTAGCATTGTTTGATTAGAGGTATAAGTTTGTATAGAAGCCACGCCAGTGTGTTGATAAGGTGCTGATGACAAAACAATTACAGCATCCTGTGAATCCATTAAAGATGGGCCAGAAACGATCAACGATAATGGCTTTACTCCCATCTCAGAAAAGATATCTGAAACGCCAGCTCCGCTCAAAACAGAGGGTTTAGCATGAATGTTTTCTGATGGATCTGCTGTATGTGTGTGTGGTTGGTCAGTCTTATGGGCATTGTGCTTATGGGAATGCTCACAACCACCACCGCAAACATGACCTTGATTCGCATGTTCGTGATGGAGTGGCTGTGTTAGCTCTGCTGTATGCGTATGGGCATGTGGTTGGTCAGTCGTATGGGCATTGTGCTTATGGGAATGTTCACAACCACCTCCGCAAACATGGCCTTGATTCGCATGTTCGTGATGGAGTGGCTTTGTTAGTTCTGCTGTATGCGTATGGGCATGTGGTTGGTCAGTCTTATGGGCATTGTGCTTATGGGAATGTTCACAACCACCTCCGCATACATGCTGTTTAGAAGTGTTATGATGAGCAACTTCCTTAGTAGAAGCATCTCCACCTTTTAAAGCATTGGAAACATGATCGGGCCTAAACTGTGCCTGCTCTACTCTAATAGAGGGCGCTTTAATTTCTGTTTTTGCAGGTGATTTTTGTTCCTGAACTGTACTATGATGATGACGGTGTGAAATACTAGGTGCAAATTGTACAACTCCGTTACTCATAAGATTTATTTAACTTCATCTAATGAAACGGAATCTTCAATTAGAGTGCTTATCTTAGTTAAGCGACCATAGATGTCTGCAATAAAGGTATCACTCAATTCGATTTTTTTATTCAGAAGCAAAAGATTAGTGTTTATAACCTTAAGTGTATGTTGCACTGACGCCAAATTTTTCCATTCATTTCCAAATTTAGTTTTAAATAGTTCAGATTCTTTTTTACAAACATCAGACAACATATATATTTCACTTTTAATGTTTTGAATTTGTTTATTCTGTTCGCTAGAAAACATACTTATGTTTTTTAACTCATTTTTGATTTGGGATACTTTTCCATTTTGATTTGCCATTTTTATTCTTTCCTCCTTTTAGCCTGAATTAGGTAATCAAATCCAAATGAAATAGGTCCATATTCTTGTATATGAGTCTCAATCTCCTTTTCAATTGTTTGAGTATGATCTGATATTTCTTTATTTAGTTTGCCATTTTGAATGAATGGAAGTTTTGAGCGAGCGACATTTAATTGAGAGTTTACATAAGGCATTCCAAATTGATTA
Source organism: Candidatus Marinamargulisbacteria bacterium SCGC AAA071-K20 (assembly GCA_003265975.1). Lineage (GTDB taxonomy): Bacteria > Margulisbacteria > Marinamargulisbacteria > AAA071-K20 > AAA071-K20. The sequence goes on along the minus strand of QFBU01000018.1, from coordinate 23,659 downwards.
AAAAACGGTTTTGTTTTAATAATTTCAAATCCATTTTTAACAAGTTCAGTTTGTACCCATTCCAGCGGATATTCTCTGTAACATCGATGCCCAGCAAGTAAAATGCAGGCATCTCGTAACTTAGCAAGTTTAATGAGCAGTTGGTCACCTTTGTTTTCGGAATAATCAGGAAACGGTTCAAGTCCGATAAAATAAAGATTTCCTTCGGTCGATAAGTGTCGTTTCAATCGGTGAAGTAAGTTATTTTGAAAATAAGGGGAAAACCCATCTACAGCACCTAATAAATAATCAACAAGTACTGTATCAAATATCTCCTCACTTAAAAGGGAATTATTGGTCCAATTATCAACAATAAGTTGTTGATTTTCACTTAGTTTAAGATTTTGGTTGAGTTCTTTATAGTAATCTTGGCTTCCAGTAACTGCAGTTATGGACTCAGAAGCAAGAGATAATGCCCAGGTTAAAGACTGTTCACCTGTTCCTGCATCTAATATCCTTCCCCAGGGAATATCAGCCTGCCATTGTTCAATTATTTTATAAATCATAGACATCCTGAAATTAAATCATACCGGCCACTATAATGCAACTTAGTTGCTAAAGCACCCATGTTGCTTATCAAGTAATATGATGTTAAGATTCCTAGCATGTTGGAACGAAAAACAACCATATCAAGTCATGTATTAAAGCAGTTAGAAAAGTCACGCCATCCATTATCTGTTGCTCAAATTATGGAGCAATTGGATAAGAGGGGGTTGAGTCCAAATAAGACAACCATTTACCGAATTTTAGAAAAATTGATCAATAAAAAAGCGGTTGCCGAAATTGCAATAAGAAATGGAGTAACTTATTACGAATTTGCTCATGGGCATCATCATCATTTTATTTGTAATCAATGTGATACAGTCTTTTGTTTAGATGCCTGCCATGTTGAGTCTCAGGACATTAATCTCACTGAACTGCTCCCTAATCAACAATTTAAAATTCAATCTCATGATTTCAATTTATATGGAGTGTGTGAGCCATGCGCAAAATAATCGTTTTTAGCTTGGTCCTGTTTATGGGATCTTTATCGTATGCAAGAAGTCATATCCCTCATGTTCACGGCGAAGCTCAGATGAATATGGTTATTGATCGAGGTATCCTCCAAATTGATCTAAGGTTTCCCGCAGAATCTGTACTTGGATTTGAGCATAAGCCTGCTACAAAAGCGGAAATAAAAAGTCTAGCTGATGTAAAGTCCCAATTGTCGGACCCAATGTTGTTTGGATTCTATACGAAAAGAGGGTTCTTTAAAAAAGAGTCTTTACTGGATGCAAGCCAATCGAATCTGGATATACATTTTTCTTTCGATGAAGATCTTGATCATCAACATCATGACGAACACTCTGAGTTTAAACTTACCATTGAATATATGCTTCCAAAAAATAGTGAAGTCACGGCACTATCAACAAAGTTATTTGAATTATTCAGTGATATTCATGACATTGACCTTACAATTATCTTTCAGGATTCTAGTCGCACTAAGGAATGGGAGTCCAATCAGAACAAGATCAAACTAAAAGGCGTTTCAAAATGAATAAATCAATCCACCCTCAGCCATTAACTTTAACAGTGTCTTTTGCCTGTATAGCCCACTGTTTTTTAACCCCTGTGATACTTTTGTTTGCTCCCTTCTTAGGAACATCTATTAAAAATCCTATGGCCGAGTTATCTATGTTAATGATCTCTATTGGGAGTGGCATTTATATTATTCATTCTGGATTTTGTACCCACAAAAAGAAACACACCTTTGTTTTGTTTTTTTCAGGTGCAACTCTGTGGATTTGTCATGCAATGTTCGAATACTTTGAAATTATAGACTCAAAGCTTTTTCTACTACTCGGAACATGTTTTGTTATTGGATCTTATTTATTCAATCACCATTACTTGAAATGCTGTCGCTCTTGCTCAAATTAGTCCATCATGGAAAATGAGAAAAGAGAAATTATACGGCTAAAAAAAGTATTGTTTCAGTACCCTGAAACACAATCATTTTCATTAAACATTAAAAACCTCATTATTCGCAGGCAACAACGTTTATTTTTTGAAGGCCCTAGTGGCTCTGGGAAAAGTACTTTGCTGAATCTTATAACTGGACTTACCAGACCGTCTAGTGGAGAAATTAAGATATTAGATACTGATTTATTGTCGCTTAGCAAGCGGTCTGCGGATCTATTTCGCGTCGATCATTTTGGCATCATTTTTCAAATGTTTAATTTAATTCCTTACCTATCCGTCATTGAAAATGTGATATTGCCTTGTACGTTTTCTAAAAAACGAAAACGAAAGGCGCTCTCTCAATCTTCATCTTTATTGGTTGAAGCCATACGGTTATGCGAAGAATTAGATATTGATTCATCTTTACAGCAAAAGTCAGTTACCCAGCTTAGTGTCGGTCAACAACAACGAGTTGCAATTGCTAGAGCGTTGATTGGGCAGCCTGAAATTATTATCGCAGATGAACCAACCTCAGCGCTAGATCAAGATAGAAAGAATCAATTTATCGATTTACTTTTTAAAGAATGTGACAAATATAAATCAACCCTTATTTTTGTGTCCCATGACCCTAACCTAAAACCGCTATTTAACACGTCTGTTTCAATTGACCAATTAAGCCGAACCTCGAAAAAGGAAGCTATTTTATGTCATTAATCCAATTGGCATTTAAAAGCATATTGAGTCGGAAGTTGGTTGTTCTTCTATTAACCATCTCTATCGGACTTTCTACCATGTTATTAGTTGGTGTTCAAAAAATAAAAGAAAGTGCTAAAAGTAGTTTTAGTCACAGTATTTCAGGAACAGATTTAATTGTGGGTGCGAGGACAGGCGATATTCAGCTGCTGATGTACACTGTTTTTCATGTTGGAAAGCCTGTATCGAATGTTTCTTGGGATACTGTTAATCGCATCAAAGCGCTACCACAAGTTGATTGGATTATACCCATCTCACTGGGTGATTCTCACAACGAATATTCTGTTGTTGGCACAACTTCCGATTATTTTAAGCATTTCAAATATGGCCGAAAAAAGAATCTTTCTTACCAGAAAGGAAAACCATTCAACGCCCTTTTTGATGTTGTTATTGGCTCAGAAGTCGCTCAAAATTTGAACTATCAGATTGGCGATACGATTTATTTATCACATGGAACAAATAAATCAGCTAGCAGACGGCATGAAAATAAACGATTTACCATACAAGGCATCTTAAACCATACTGGAACGCCGGTTGATAAATCACTCTTTGTTTCATTAGAGGGTATCGAAGCACTTCACATAGATTGGAAAAATGGGGTTGCACCATTATCCAAAAACAGCCTAGTAAACGACCAAATTAACACCTTATCGTTAACCCCGAAATCAGTAACAGGATGTTTTTTGGGGCTCAAGTCTAAGTTATCTGTTTTTTCTGTTCAACGCCAACTTATCGACAAATTTAGTGAACCCTTATCTGCAATCATACCAGGCGTTTCTTTGGCCGAACTTTGGAAAAGTATTTCAACGATTGATAGTGCCTTTTTCATCATCACTATATTCGTTATTCTTGTCGCTTTTATTGGCTTAGTGTTGGCATTATTTATGTCCTTAAATCAACGTCAAAAAGAATTGGCTTTATTAAGATCAATGGGGTGTCATCCTATCCAAATATTTTTATTGCTTACTTTTGAATCCCTGATAATTACCTGTACGGGGGTATTACTTGGGATGGTGTTACTAATGAGTGCCGGGTATTTTATTACGCCATTTCTGGAAGGAAAAATGGGACTTGTTTTGTCTCTTACTTCTCTGACACATCAGGAACTCTTACTTGCATTATCGATCATACTATTTGGGCTTATTGTCAGTGTTGTTCCGGCCTTTCAAGCCTATAGAAAAAGTATTTCTGACAGTTTGCTTGTTTCATGAAATTCATAAAATTCGTCATCATTGTTGTCATAGGCACTTTATTAGGTCCGGTCATTCATGCAAAACCATCGTCTGTAACTTGGGAACAATTAGCACAACTAAATAATGAAACTGGCGTAATCTCGAAGGAAATTGAGCAATTAATTCAAGAGGAAATTCAAATTGCGGGGTTTATTGTGCCACTAGAATTAGGAGAGGATACTGAAAAAGTAAGCGAGTTTGTATTGGTTCCAAATCCATTAGCCTGCCTACATGTACCACCCCCACCTCCTAACCAAATGATATATGTGAAAATGAGCAAGGAGATTCCATTGGATATGGACTTAAGAGGTGTGTATATTACGGGTCAGTTGTCTATTCCTAAACCGAAAGCTGAGTACGGTCTTTATAGCTATGAATTAACAGGAAGAAAAGCTAAGCCAGCAAATATTGAAGTTAAAGATGAGATTTTTGAGCTCATAACGCAGTAACTATAATTTTTCTAAAATTTTCTACCCATTTCAGAGAAAACTATCTCAAAACAATAGCTGTTTCATGGTTAAGGCGGTTATTACCCAATAGAGAGGTTCCTGAAGATATAGAAATTACCGATGATATGCTTCAGCTTCAAGCCTATCCCGTCAATAAAAAAGAAGAGGGATCAGCGTCTCTTTCCCCAGAGGCAACCGGACCCCTAACCAGTATTAAAGAATTTGGCGCAAAGCCATACACAGATGACGAAGAAAAAAGTTTGTCTTAGATTATTGACAGTTTTAATCAAAGACATGGAACAAACTTTACAAAAGAAGATTTTTTACGTTTTGAACAAGTGAATGAGGAAATATTAAATAATGAAGACTTGTTTGAAATGCCAAAAAACAATCCTCCAGATGTCGTATTTAAAGGGTATTCGCAAGCATTTTTTGAGGGTGTACTTCGTCGTTTTCGCCGAGACAAACGGTTAGAAGATATCGTGATGACGGATGCAGATGTACGAGAGCAAGCCATCAAGCATTTCTTTAGCAGAGTATTGAGATTGGTAAAGGAACAAAAAATAGTAATGCCCTAGACACGAGACCGGCGCGGGTGGGGGCGCGCCGGTTTTTGGAAAATAATGGTAATCAGTCTCTAATCGTTTAGGATGTGGCGTTAATTCAGCCCGGCCAGGTGGGGGTGGCCGGGCGGACTAGTGAGGACTCCTATGGTCATTGGTGTTTCTTTAGCGCAGGTTTCTTAGATCAAAAATCATCAGATTGAACTCTGGATCGAACCATTGAGTAAACGTCTTGTAAATCAAATTTTTTGGCCAGTTGTTTTCGTCCGTTGTCCACCCCAACAAGACGTTTTGAAAAAGGGTCAGATAATGTTTTTTCAGCCATCGCTTTGCTTTTGATACGTCTTCAAAATCCGGAATCAAATAAGTCGTTGGACCGCATTCGTCATCCTCATAGGTTTCAAGAGTTTTCGTGGGGAGGTCATCTTGGCTTAGTTGTTCATTGATCCAATCAATAAGCGCTGTTTGGTTTTAAGAATCAGTATTGAAGCATCCATTATTTCAAATTCCATAGGCACTAGTATAACTAAGAAAAGATGCCTTGCCGATCGGCGCGAGGGCGGGTGCGCCGATCTCTTTTATCGAGTATAAAGAAGGATATCCGAAATTGTGCCAACACGGATGACACTATTTGTCTTTTCGTTTCTCCAGCAAGCTGTTGGAGATTGTTTAAGTTCGACACAAAAACCAGTCGGTCCGCCACTATTTTTCCCCACAGCACGCAAATTTCAAAGTTTAACTACACCGCTTCGTTGCACTACGCTTTTCAGTAGTCTGCACTTTTAAATTTCCGCACTGTGAAAAAAACTAGTGACGGATATTAATGGGCTTTACTCAGGATGCCTTTTCTTTGTTTTTGGTTGGGAGATTTAGATATTAAAGAAAATCCAACATCAAGGGGATATGAAAAGGATACAATGAAAATTAAATGATTACTAAAGAGATGAACTAAGTAGAAAAGTTTGATATTATATGATTGCTTTTAGCTAAGGAGTATACAAATGACTAACAAAAATCAATCAAAAATAATTTACACAAAAGTTGACGAGGCCCCTGCTTTAGCCACTTATTCTTTTTTACCCATTATTCAAGCATTTACAAAAGGAACCGGTATTGAAATCGAAAGTAGAGATATTTCTCTTTCTGGACGAATTATTGCAAACTTTCCAGACTATTTGTCAAAAGACCAACAACAAGAAGACGCCTTAACTCAATTAGGTGCGTTAGCCAAAACAAAAGAGGCTAACATTATAAAATTACCAAATATCAGTGCCTCAATTCCACAGCTTCATGCAATTATTCAAGAATTACAAAAACAAAATTTTAATGTACCAAATTATCCAGAAAACCCAAAAAACGACGACGAAAAGAAAATAAAATCTCGTTACGCCAAAGTTTTAGGCAGTGCTGTTAACCCCGTACTCAGAGAAGGGAATTCAGACAGAAGAGCTCCGCTAGCTGTTAAAAACTACGCCAAGAAAAATCCTCATAAAATGGGTGCTTGGTCGAAAGACTCTAAGTCGCATGTTGCACATATGACTAGTGGCGATTTTTGCTCTAACGAAAAGTCAGTAACAATATCAAAAGAAACAAGCGTGAAAATTGAATTTGTTGATGAGAGCAATCTAAGTAAAACGCTCAAAGACAGTTTTAAGCTTCAAGCCGGTGAAATAATTGATGGAACATTTATGAGTAGAAAACAGCTAGTAAATTTTCTTCAAAAAGAAATCGACGACGCAAAGTCTCTAGGCGTTTTATTCTCACTGCATATGAAAGCCACCATGATGAAGATTTCAGACCCTATCATTTTTGGCTGTGCTGTCACGACTTACTTTAAATCAATTTTTGAAAAACACGAGTCTGCTTTATCAGGCCTTAGCATTGACCCAAATAATGGATTTCAAGACTTAGTGTCTAAAATTAAAACTTTAAGTGAAGACGATCAATCTAAAATAAATGAAGACTTAAAAGCTTGCTACAAAAATCAACCTAACTTAGCAATGGTAAATTCTGATAAAGGCATTACTAATTTACACGTTCCTTCAGACATTATAATAGATGCTTCTATGCCAGCAATGATAAGAGAGTCAGGGAAAATGTGGGGACCGGACGGAGAATTACATGACACGAAAGCCGTAATTCCGGATAGTTCATATGCAGGCGTTTATAAAGTAGTAATTGAGGATTGTAAGGCCAACGGTGCTTTCGACCCTTCAACAATGGGTACGGTACCAAATGTAGGGCTGATGGCTCAAAAAGCAGAAGAATATGGGTCTCACGACAAAACATTTCAAGCCACGTCTAATGGAACTATTAAAGTTGTTGATACTGAAGGGAATACTCTCATTGAACATTCAGTAGAAAAAGGGGACATCTGGCGTATGTGTCAGGTAAAAGATATTCCTATTCAGGACTGGGTAAAATTAGCCGTTAACAGAGCAAGAGAAAGTAACACGCCTGCAATATTCTGGTTAGACGAAAACAGAGCTCATGACCGAGAACTGATTAAAAAAGTAAACACCTATCTAAAAGACCATAATACTGACGGGTTAGACATTCAAGTTATGTCTCCAGTAGAAGCCACTAAGGTTTCTATTAAAAGAATCCGTGAAGGAAAAGACACAATATCTGTAACAGGTAATGTGCTTAGAGACTACAACACAGATCTATTTCCAATTTTAGAATTAGGAACAAGTGCAAAGATGTTGTCTATTGTTCCTCTTATTTATGGAGGGGGGTTATTTGAAACAGGTGCCGGTGGATCAGCGCCTAAACATGTACAACAATTCTTAGAAGAAGGTCATTTAAGATGGGACTCTTTAGGAGAGTTTTTAGCACTCGCCGCTTCTTTAGAACATTTATCTAAATCAGCGAATAACAAAAAAGCAAAGATACTTGCAGACACTCTTGATAAAGCAACGGGTAAGTTTCTTGATGAAAATAAATCACCATCTAGAAAAGTTGGGGAAATTGACACTAGAGGGAGTCATTTTTACCTTACCATGTATTGGGCTGAAGCTCTTAGTGAACAATGTGATGATCTAGAGCTAAAAGAACAATTTACAACGTTGGCGAATGACTTAGAAGAGAATGAATCAAAAATTATCGAAGAGTTAACTGATGTTCAAGGCAACGCTGTGAATATTGGTGGTTATTATAAGCCTGATAACGACTTAACAATCAATGCGATGCAGCCTAGTAATACGTTCAAGTCTTGTTTAAAATTACTTGAAAAAGTGACGATTTAAGACGCTAGTAGCTTTTATCTTTTTGCAGTTATTTTGTCTAGGTCTTCAAACATTAGGTAATGTCTACCTTTAAGGTAATAAGCGCCCGCTAAAAGAGATATCAAACTAAACACAATTTCTTTTGGGTTATTGTAGATTGAGTCTGTGAAATAAAAGTATATAAATATTACAAAAGCAGAACCCCTAAGTGCATAGATCCATCCAATGAGGCTAAGAATAACAAAACGACCTGGAAGTTTTCTCCCAATACCAGCTGTTGAAATCCCGTACCAGGCAAAAAGAGAGAAAAGTAGAACTAAAAATAAAGTGGTAATTGCAGGAATAATTGAGCCATTTGCTGCCATTTTGCCAAACTGGGGCGCATCAAGAAAATCATAAGCTGGGGTACCAATAAAAATAGTAGCAAGATGAACCACCGCAAAAATGATATTAAAAATTACCCCTAGAAATAAATAATAACGATGCATAGATATAGTATAGCTTATTATTTATAGTTAACGGGTTCTTCTTTTTGAGAAAAAAGCATAGCGTCATTTACAAAAGCCTTAAACTCTAGACAGTATCCATTTGGATCTTCAAAAAACATAGTATGTTGTTCACCGTCAGTGTCTTTAAATCGACAATAGGGTTCAATTATAAAAGAGGCTTTAAATCCTTTTAAACGTTGTTCTAGGGTTTTCCATTGATCCACAGTCATAACTATTCCAAAATGAGGCACGGGGACCTTTTTAGAGTCTACAGGGTTGTGTTCTCTAGGTGTATTATATCCAGGAACTTGGTGAAACACTAACTGATGACCAAAGAAGTTAATATCAATCCAGTAGTCGGTGAATCTGCCAAAACTACACCCCAGTATGTCACCGTAGAAATTCCTAATAGACGAAATATCGTCTACTGGGAACGCTAGATGAAGAGGGCGTAGTTCTGACATTGTATTTTACGAAATTCCTAGTAGTAGCTCGTCGTAACGAGGAAGAGACCAGTACTCAACATCTACATTTTCTTCGGCAGTATCAACCGCGTTTCTCAATGAGTTGTAAAGGGAGGTCCCTTTTGTTGCTAAAGCATGAGCACGTTTATAGGCGTCCTCATTAGCATCCATTTTTTCTAGTTGGATAGCTAATGTGGCTGATTGGTCTTTTATAGACGTATATAATTTTTCAATCAGTTTAATGTCGTCTATTAATGTTTTAGAATTAACTCCAGCCAACTTACAACTACTTAATGCTTCTCCAAGCTGAATCATTTGCTTGGTCATTGCTGGTAAAATATATGTTTTGACCATATCAAGTGCAACCTTTAATTCAATTGACTTAGTATTTGCATAGTTTTCTAACTTAATTTCAGCTCTAGACTCCACTTCTCGTTTAGTAAGTACTCCTAAAGTCTCAAATAACTCAACGCTTTCTTTAGACTGAAAATACTTAAGTGCGTCAGCCGTGTTGTCAGCGATATATAAACCACGTTTTTTAGCGACATTTACCCAGTCACCTGCATAGCCATTACCTTCAAATCTAACGGCTTTAGTTTCTTTTAAAATATCTTTAAGAAGTAAGATGCAATTGGCTTTAACGTCTTTACCTTTCATCTTCTCTAGTCTTTCAATAATAGTCTTGTAACCATAAGCACAAATCATATTCATCGCCTTGGCTGATCGAGACCCATTTGCCGAAGACCCCACCGCTCTAAACTCAAATTTATTTCCAGTAAAAGCAATTGGCGAGGTTCTGTTTCTATCAGAAATATCTTTAGCTACTTTTGGCATGTTATTTAAGCCAAGGTTAATCTCATTAATTTTCTTTTCAGATAATTTTTTGAGTCCTTCAATATCATCTAGAATTGCGGCTAAATAATCACCTAAGTAAACTGACAAAATTGCAGGAGGTGCTTCATGTGAGCCTAATCTATGTTCGTTTCCAGCATCAGCAATGGATCCTCTTAAAAGTCCTGAATAGTCCTTTACTCCTAGAAGTACGGCGCCTAATGTCATTAAAAAGCTAATGTTTTTAAGTGGCGACTTTGAAGGCTCTAAATAATTTGTTCCGGTATTGTCTCCAATTGACCAGTTCATATGTTTTCCAGATCCGTTTAGACGAGCAAAAGGTTTTTCATGACACAGAAGCGCAAAGTCGTGGTCGGCTGCTACTCGTTTCATAATGTCCATGGTTAGTAAATTATGGTCTATGGCTAAATTAACATCTTCATATAAAGGAGCTAGCTCAAATTGGTTAGGCGCAACTTCGTTATGTTTAGTTTTTGCCGGTATACCAAATCTATACAATTCCATCTCTAAAGCACCCATGAATTCCATCACTCTTGGTGTAATAGATCCAAAATAATGGTCGTCCATTGTTTGCCCTTTTGCAGGTGGTGCACCAAAAACGGTTCGTCCACAAATCATAAGGTCAGGTCTTGCTTCGGCTAAGCTTAAAGGAATTAAAAAGTATTCTTGTTCCATTCCAGAAAATACAGTAATGCGTTTTGCTAAACGGTTACCCAATAAGCGTTGAAGTTTGATTACATATTTATTTAATACATCAATAGAGCGAAGTAGGGGAGTCTTCATTCCTAGAGACTCACCTGTCCACGATAAATAAATTGAAGGAATAACTAAGCTATTTCCATGGGGAGACTCTCTTAAAAAAGCTGGAGAACTTGGATCCCAAGCGGTATATCCTCTAGCTTCAAAAGTAGATCGAATTCCACCAGAAGGAAACGAAGAAGCGTCTGGTTCTGATTGGATCAGTTGTTGAGTAGAAAATTTTTCAATTATTTCACCTTTTTTATTGTAGTCTAAAAAGGCATCATGTTTTTCGGCAGTTCCGTTACGTTGTGGTTGAAACCAATGAGTAAAGTGAGTAGCACCTTTTTCTATGGCCCATGCTTTCATTGCTCTTGCAATGTCTTCGGCGATACTTTGGTCTAAAGCTTCGCCTTCTTGAATAGTATTCATATACTTTTCAAATACAGTCGCGCTTAAACGTTTCTTCATTTCTTTTCGGTTAAATACTAATTCGCCATAGTTTTCTACAATTTTACCCATAATTAACTCCCAATTTAATATATATTGCCATTTATATATAAATTAAAACTAAAATAGAGGATGATGTCAATGTGAAATCAATAAAAATGATGAAAAAATGAATTAAAACTTAGGGTGAAATGTTCAAATCTATGAAAATGAGAGGCAGGATGTGCTTAAAATGCAATAAAATGGATTGAAGTAGGGATAAGCTGAAAAATGATTTGTTTATTGATAAATTGATTTATTGAAATTTTTATCTTAAATTCTACGATATATAATTATGTTAGTTACTGCAGCAAGAATAATATTCAGTAGTTCACGCTTGCGCTCCTAATATCTAAGGAAACAAGTCTTCATAAACTAGGTCCAGGAGGCGAAGCTGTTCTATACAGTTACTTGAATATATTCAAGAAAACTAAAAAACTCTTCACCCATATTTACATAAAAAACAGGTGCGTCTTCAATGGGTTTATTAGCGGCTATCACGGTAGCTGATTTCTTTTTTATAGTCACAATTCTGACGTTTATATTACTCGCAGTCGCAGTAACCTATGCAATCAGAACAATATTTCTTTTACGATATATTCCAGACACTAATAAAGAGACAAAGTATCTTATCTAGCACAACCAACGTTGAGTCTTTTCATGCCTTTTGTAAGTGGTTTTTCTTTGGATCTTTAGGTGTTATTTCATCTAACTATTTTGATGAGCAGGAAAAAGCTATCAAATATAATAGTCTTATTGCCAATATTGTCATGCTTCAAAATGTGGTTGATATGTCCGCTATTATTCAAGAGCTTGAGAGTGAAGGTATGACTATTAATAAGGACGACTTATCTCTTCTAAGTCCTTATATGACGTCACAAATTAGGCGCTTTGGTGATTATATAGTGAATACAAACAATAAGCCTCCCGATTTAACTCAATTTCAAAAACTTTTTGAACAAATAAGCTAATGTCCTATTTTTAAACGTATCTCAGATTACCCCGTAATTGGACCGCTATGTCTGAAAGAAAACCATGTGTTCTACCTACAAACCTTCTCGTTTCTTTTAGCCCTTTTTCCATTGCTGCAATAATTTTATTAAGCATTAATATTCACTCTTTTATATAAATTTAGTTTTTAACTGTTTTGTTAATTCCTTTGCTATTTTTAATTTGTCATATTTTTCTTGTGTATGCTGATACAAAGAAGTCGCTAAGTTCTTAATAGACACCGGGAAGTGTTCTTGATTTACGTTTAAACCTACTCCAATAATTAAATAATCGATGGTTTTTGAGCCCATTTTACTGCCAGATTCAAGTAATATGCCAGATACTTTTTTACCGTCTATTAAGACATCGTTTGGTAGCTTAATATCACTTTCTATAGAGGAGAATTTTTTAATGACGTCTTTGACACAAGACGCGATTGAAAATTGGTATTTATCAATGTTTTTGACATTGAAAGAACGGGGCTTTATCACAAAGGAGTAGTACAATCCGTCTTCGGATTCTGACTGCCAGGAATTACCGTATTGTCCTCTTCCTTTTGTCTGTTTGTTAGCTAAAACAACAAATCCTTCTTCTAAAAGAGTAGGTTCTTTTTTAAGTAATGTTAAAGCAGTATCCATAGTGGACGTAGTATTTTTCACAGTAAGATATTTCATGATTATTATAAAATTTATTATAAAGTTATATAAAAATTTTACAAGCTTGATTTGTCTTTAGCTTAAAATTTGATTAAAGCTATAATTCTTAACTGTTCTCAAATCACTTTTAGTTCTAAAATAGATAACATGTTATCGCTTATTAAACTAAAACGCTTAGATCTTCATCCCAACCCCATCCAACAATTTAATGAATGGTTAGCTGAAGCCAAAGCCAAAAAATCAATTATTCTCCCTGAGTCTTGTTGTCTTTCGACAGTAGATACCCAAGGCTATCCCCAAGGACGAATAATGCTATTAAAAGCAGTAGATGAAGATGGTTTTATATTTTTTACCAACAAAGAGTCTCAAAAAGGGAAAGCCTTAACAGCTAACCCCAAGGCGTCATTAACATTTCATTGGAAAGATCTTTTAAGACAAGTTCGCATTCAAGGAGATGTTGAAGAGGTCAGTAAAGAAGCTTCAGACGAATACTTTCATTCTCGACCTCGACTCAGTCAAATAGGGGCAAGGGTATCAAAACAAAGCCAATCACTAAAAAGTAAACTCATTCTAATTGAAGATTTTTACCAAGAAAAAATGTTAAGTGACGAAGAAATTACACGTCCTGAGTATTGGGTAGGATTCAAAATAAAACCAAAAAGAATTGAATTTTGGTCTGACTGCGACTTTCGTCTTCATGATCGTTTTAACTACACCAAAAATGAAAATAACGACTGGAAAATCGAACGCCTCTACCCTTAAAATTGTGTTAGACTTAATCTTATGACTTCATCTAACTTAAATAGTAAATCAGTACTAGAAACTTTCAGAAAATCTATGTCCATTCGCCCGAATACAACAGACCACCTTTTAGTAGATGTTCTTGTAGGGCTTTTAGAAAAGTATTTCAACCGTGTCCCGGATGCTGCAAAAATATTTCAGCTCATCAAAAGTAGGGGAGACACTATTTTTAATGACCATATTGCTTTTAGAGCCTTTGAATTAAACTCACTCCTAAAAGTTTTTTTACCTTATGACTATAAAGTAAAGTTCCTAGATCAGGAGAAAAAACTCCCATTTAACTTTGAATCAAAAAAATTAACAGCGGTTTGGTTAAAGCATCCAAATCCTGACATGCCCAGAATATTTATAAGTAGTTGCCGGCTAGAAGAATTTCCTGAACTAGCCTCCACAGTAGGCCCATATTTAGAGCAAAAAAAAGACTTTATAGACCAGGTTGATTTCAATGATACGAAAGCTGTTATTGACTATCTTCATACGCCTTTATGGCCTACACCTACATATAAAGACTACCAAATACTATCTGCTTCTTCAGAATATTTAGGATGGGTATTTTTTAATAAATACTATTTAAACCACTTCACATTATCAATCCATAAACTCAAGACTTTTGACTATCAAAAAGTAGTAAACATAATTTTAAATTCGTATAAAACTTGTAAAGATACTTCTAAATTAAACTCTGAGCTTAGAGCCGGGTACAAACAAATTATGATAAGTTTCAATCAGTTTTTAAAAGACAATGGCTTGTTAATGAATTCACCCAAAGGCAAAGAGTTAAATATTAGCCCCGACCAACTTTTACTTCAGAGCTCAACAAAAGCTCAACTTATTGAGGGTGAATTTTCTGATGGAATTAATATTGTTCCTGGCTCTTATGTAGAGTTTGCCTACAGGGGCCTATTAGATAATGTAGCTAATGACATTGTTAATAGTACGGATAGTATTAACAATTTTACAGATGCAGATTTTAAAGAGGGCTTTGAAGTAAGTAACGCTGATAAAATATTTGAAAGTACATATTTAAGAGATGTAGATGAGTCAGCTGTCTCAAATAAATCCTCTTTTGAAAAATCTAAAGAGTCATTATTGTCATTTTTAGACAGATATCAACATGATCATCCCGAACTTCAAATTTTTTAAAAAAATCGACAATTCTCCAATAAGGTCATTACTATTTAAGGGGCTTGCCATCGTTTATTTCATGGCATTACTTTCCTTGTTATCTCAGTTTGATGGCCTATTTTCCTCAAAGGGTATTCTTCCAATTTCAAGTTATATTAGCTATTTAATATCCATCTTAGGTGATGATTACATTTCAAAAGTACCCACATTGTTTTATGTCTATAGCGGGGATGTTTTTATTAAGCTGTGTTTAGTTTTTGGGCTAGTGTGTAGTGTCATTTTATTTCTAGGAAGAGCCCCGTTTTATATGCTTTTATCACTGTGGGTTTTATACCTAAGTGTTGTAAACGTGGGGCAGGCTTTTTTGAGTTTTCAATGGGATATTTTACTCATTGAAGTAGGATTTATAGCTATTTTGATGGCGCCTATTAAGATAGGTCAATTTGATTTTAATAGAACGGTACCAAAAGTAGTTATATGGGCCTTAAGACTTGTTTTATTTAGGGTGATGATTAGTTCAGCCTTAGTAAAGTGGGGAAGTAATGACCTTAACTGGCAGAACTTTACGGCACTAGACTACCATTACTGGACTCAGCCACTTCCACACATATTAGCCTTTTACGTAGAAAAGCTACCTCATTGGATACATAAAGGTTCTGTAATAGTGATGCTTTTAATAGAAGCTGTAGTTCCTTTTTTAATATTCTTTGGTAGAAAGGGCAGGTTAACTGCCGCCATTTTATTTACAATACTAATGGAATGCGTATTTTGGACGGGGAATTATGGTTTTTTTAATATATTAATAGTGGTGATGTGTATAAGTTTGTTTGATGAGCCGGATCACGTTAAAAATAATGACTCTAAATTACTTTTCTTCAAACTTAGCAAAACCATTATTCCTTGCTCACTCATAGTTCTTGGATTAAGTTTAGAACTAGCTCGTTTTACTCCTTGAAAACTATTTTCAAAATAAACTAGAACCGCTCTCAAAAGCAATTCAACCTTTTCACTTGGTTAATGGGTATGGTTTATTTGCAAATATGACAACTCAAAGAAACGAAATAATTATTGAAGGAAGTTATGACGGCAAAACTTGGCAGGCCTACGAATTTAGATATAAACCAGGAGATCCAAAGCGTGCTCCACAATGGTCTCAGCCACATCAACCTCGCCTAGATTGGCAAATGTGGTTTGCATCTCTTAGCAATTATCAACATCAACCTTGGTATATTAATTTTGTATTTAGACTGCTTCAAAACGAACCCGTTGTAACATCTTTACTACTAAATAATCCTTTTCAAACCAAAGCCCCAAAGTATATTAGATCTCGAGTTTTCCACTATCGGTATAATTCATATGAAAGATGGAAAAGTACAGGTAACTGGTGGAATAGGCGCTATATTGAAGACTATATGCCTGTGATTCAGCTTAAATAATGTTTGAGAATAGTCGTACTATGGGTACTATGTAACAAAAAAAATAAAATAAAAACAATTGAGGAGTAAATTATGTTAGGAGAGCAGGCGCAGGAGCAGGAAGACACTACATCTAGTGCAGGAAGACGTACACCTGTAGAAGGTTATCGATAACTGAAGAGAGCAAGACAGATATCTCAATAAAGGACAGTGTCAGAGATAGAATAGTGGCTTACTGAAATGAGTACAATAGAATTGAATGTAGCTCTAGCTTATCTTGACGCTGTGCCTATGGATGATCACTCATAGTTCTTGGATTAAGTTTAGAACTAGCTCGTTTTACTCCTTTAAACTATTTTTAGATGAAATATGAATCACTAAAAGAAAAGAACAAACTATGATATAACTAAAAATCATGCCCCGTTTAAAACTATTATTCATTTTAGCTTTAGTAATAATTATTGGTTTAATTTCCTATTTTGACCTGACTTCTTTTATCAGTTTAAACCAACTTAAAATTCAACGTGACATTATTGCCTTCTATTATTCAATGCACCCTCTTATATTTATAGCTTCCTTTATCGCTATTTATATTGTGTCTACGGCCTTGTCTTTACCTGGAGCCATTATTTTAACACTCAGTGGGGGTGCCATATTTGGTCCAGTCCTTGGAACTGTACTTGTTGCCTTTTCAGCTACGATTGGCGCGACATTATCTTTTCTGAGTTCTCGGTTTTTATTTAGAGACTCTTTAGAAGTTCGCTTTAAAGACAAAGTTGAGAAATTTAATGAGGGAGTCAATACTGGTGCCTTTAATTACCTTCTATTTTTACGTTTAGTGCCCTTGTTTCCATTTTTTTTAATTAACCTTGTCCTCGGTTTAACAAGAATTCCAATTAGAACCTACATACTTGGAAGTTTCATTGGAATGATACCTGGCACATTCGTGTATACAAATGCGGGTAGTCAGCTTTCTAATATAAATTCAGTAGGAGAAATTTTGTCGTTCAATGTGTTAATGGCATTCGTTTTACTAGGCTTGTTTTCTCTAATTCCTGTTATCCATAAAAAACTGACTTCAAAAAATGTAACTTAAATAAATAACATTAAGAACAATCTATAAAAGGAGAACATATGAAATACGATTATCATATCATTGTAATTGGCGCTGGTAGTGGTGGTCTCGTAGTTGCTTCTGGTGCTGCAGGATTAGGAGCAAAAGTGGCTCTTATTGAGGCTCATAAAATGGGTGGAGATTGTTTGAATTATGGCTGCGTTCCCAGCAAAGCCTTTTTAAAAGCCGCTCATTTAGCCTCAGAGATCTCAGAGTCAGAACAATTCGGAGTCAACTCAACAATTAATTCAGTAAATTTAGAAAAAGTAATGGGCTATGTAAATACTGTAATTAAAGAAATTGAACCACATGACAGTAAAGAAAGATATGAAGGTTTAGGGGTAGATGTCATAAACGGTAAAGGTGAGTTTGTAGACAAGCGCACCGTTAAAATTGGAGACAAATCAATTACAGGTAAGCATATTATTATCGCTACTGGTTCTGAAGCAGTAGTGCCTCAAATTAAAGGTCTCAAAGACGTAGATTATCTCACCAACAAAACAGTCTTTAAATTAAAAGAAATGCCAAAACATCTAATAGTACTCGGAGCTGGGCCAATAGGTCTTGAGCTTGGACAAGGATTTAAACAGTTAGGTGCTGAAGTAACCGTAATTGATGTACTTCCATCGTTATTTGCAAAAGACGATCCAGAAGTAGGGCCACTATTAGAAGCGGCATTAAAAAAAGAAGGTATGAACTTAGCCCTTAACTCTAAAATAATAGAAGTGAAAAATGATGGTGGTATTACAGTTATTATTGAACGTGATGGGAAAACACAAGAAATTAAAGGGGATAAAGTCCTTGTAAGTTTAGGTAGAAAACCTGTGACAGATACTTTGAATTTAGAAAGTGTAGGCGTAGAAAGAGACAATACAGGTTTTATAAAAACAAATAAACGTCTGCAAAGCTCAGTATCAAATATTTATGCTTGTGGAGATGTTGTTGGTCCTTTCCAATTTACACATATGGCTGGGTACCAAGCCGGAATAGTGATTAGAAATTGTATTTTTAAACTACCTGCAAAAGTAGACTATTCTTTAGTCCCTTGGACTACCTATACTAAACCCGAGGTCGCACATGTTGGATACACAGAACCATGGGCGAAAACCGAAAATCTATATCAGGACCACGTTATAGTTAATTTAGACCAATTAGACAGAGCAAAAACAGAACATGATAGAATTGGGTTCTTGAAGTTGATTCTAGGTAAGAAAAATAGAATTATAGGTGCCACGATGGTAGGTAATAAAGCGGGAGAAATTATTCCACTTGCAAGCTTAGCTATTCAAAAGAAAATGACCCCATCCAGTTTTATGGGAATGATATTTTCGTACCCAACAGAAGCTGAAATCTTTAAGTTTGCAGGACTAAAATTTGTTAAAGAAAGGTTTAAACCTTGGATGAAAAAAATAATTAAGTTGATATTCTTATGAAAACTAAAGACGAAATAAAATGTCTAAATAGCATAAAAAGTCCTAGTTTTACTAAAACGCTGAAAGACCATAACAATTTTCCTTTAAGATCGCGAAAAGTGGAAATCTTTCAGATGAATGTAGGAAACCTTTGTAATATGACATGCTCGCATTGTCATGTAGAGGCAGGCCCAGACAAAACCGACAACATGACAAGAGAGACCTTTGAAACTTGTTTAGAACTGTTAAAAGTATCAGATGTAGAAACAGTAGATTTAACAGGTGGTGCACCCGAAATGAACCCTAATTTACTTTGGTTTATTCCGGAGGTATCTAAACTAAATAAACGAGTTATTGTTAGGTCAAATTTAACGATACTTCTTGTCCCTAAATATTCACTGTATTTAGATTTATTTAGTGAAAATAATGTAGAGGTTGTTGCCTCACTGCCGTGTTATTTAGAAGACAATACCGACTTGCAACGAGGAAAAAATGTCTTCAAAAAAAGCATTGAAGCATTACAGGAGCTAAACAAAAGAGGGTATGCCAAAAAAGGGAGTTTAAAAACTCTTAATCTGGTTCATAATCCAGTAGGAACACATTTACCACCCAAGCAACAAAAACTAGAAACAGACTACAAAGCCATCCTAAAAACTCAATATAATGTAGAGTTTAATTCTCTTTTTTGTATTACAAATATGCCTATAAAAAGGTATTTAGACTATTTAATTCAAGAAAATAAAATGGACAAGTACATGTCCACACTTGTATCAAACTTCAACCCAAGTGCTGTGGAAAACGTAATGTGTAGAAACACCATATCTATTGGTTATGATGGAGCCTTATACGACTGTGATTTTAATCAAATGCTTGAGCTACCTCTAGAGAAGTCCTGTCCACAACACGTCAATGATTTTAGTTTTGAACAATTAGATTCTAGAGAAATTATTCTTCAAAATCATTGTTATGGTTGTACTGCAGGGGCAGGATCTAGTTGTCAGGGAGAAATTAATTAATGTTATTTAGCCGATTCATTTCAATATTATGTTTAATACTTAGTTTTACTAGTTTTAGTTTCTCAAGCCCTAAATATACTGAAAATGTGGACTTTAATTCAATTCTTGTGAATTGGAATAGTCTGCTAAAAGAGTATGTTCATAAAGGAACTGTAAGTGGAATTAAAACCACGCTCGTTGACTATAAAAAACTTAAAGAAGACAATCGGTTTGAGTCGTTAATTACTAAATTGGAAAGTTTTGACATTAAAAGCTTAGACACAACAACTGACAAGTTAGCTTTTTGGATAAATGTATATAATATTTCATGCATTAAAGTTGTGCTAGAAAACTATCCAGTTAAAAGCATTAAAGACATCGGAAGCCTATTGAGTACGGTCTGGAATTCATCATTGATTAAGGTGGGGAATTTGAATTTTTCTTTATACGAAATTGAACATCATATCTTAAGAGAATTAAAAGACCCAAGAATCCACGCTGCAATTGTATGCGCCTCTCTATCTTGCCCAGATTTAAAACCATATGCCTATGCCCCCACCGCTATTTCAAAGCAGCTCGACAAGTCATTAAAGGATTTCTTAAATAACACTACTAAAGGACTTAAAAAAGACAGGAAAAACAAAGTAGTGACCATCTCTAAAATATTCAAATGGTTTAAAAAAGACTTTAAGCGAAGTGGCGGTGTTGAATACGTAATTGCAACTCATATCAAAGTAAGAAACAGTAAAGAATATAAACTTAGTTACTTAACTTATAACTGGAACTTAAACGACTATACAGATGATTAGTATCGTTATTCCCACATTTAATGAACCCAACTGCAATGACTTATTTAATAGCTTAGAAAAACAAACTGACAAAGATTTTGAAATCATCATTGCAAATGCATCAAAGAATACGCCTCAGTATCCTCAAATAAATCAATCAGTAAGCGTAGTTCAATCTTCAAGAGGCAGAGGTCTTCAATTAAATTACGGTGCTAAGCAATCAGCAGGGGACATTTTGTGGTTTCTTCATGCCGACTCCAAGGTATTGCCAAGTGCAATAGCAACCATTAAAAAAAACCTTAGCCAAACTGTAAATGCTGGAGCATTTACCTTATGTTTTGATTCAAGGTCCCTTTATTTTAAAGTTATATCAACATGCGGCACATTACGATCTAAACTCACAAGAATTCCATTTGGAGATCAAGGCATATTTATAAAAAAGACGCTATTTAATTCACTAGGAATGTTTCCAGAACAACCTTTAATGGAAGACATCGCATTGATGAAAAAAATAAGAAAAAATAAGAAAAAGGTAATTATTCTAAACGAAAAACTATTTACTTCAACTAGACGGTATATAGATAAAGGGCAACTCAAAACTACGATTCTTAATACCTGGTATCAGTGTTTGTATAGTTTTGGGATGAGCGCTGAAAAAATAGCGAAAAAATATTATGCCTAATAACAATATGCTTTTATTAATTTCAAAATACCCGGAATTGGCTAAAGTAAAAACACGTCTGGCCAAACACACAAGTGACGATTTTGCCTACTCAGTCTTCAATAAATTATTTACCCATACCGTTACTCAGTTTTCAGACAATAAAAGTTTTCTGTCTAAAATGGTTCTGGCACAAAAAGAAAAAATAAAAGTGTTCAATAAGCAGTTTGTAATGCCATCAGACGTACAAGTGCCGGGAGATCTCGGTCAAAAATTAAATGCCGCTATTAAAAAAGAAATTGAAAATGGCCTGGAAAAAATAATAATTATAGGTACAGATTGCCCGTTCTTAAATATAAATGACATTAGAACTGCTTTTTCAATTTTAGAAAACAAGGATATAGTAATAGGCCCAACCCAAGACGGAGGATATTACCTTTTGGGAGTAAATGCGTCCTCATTTAATGAGGCCATTTTTGAAAATATAAAGTGGAGTTCAAGCTCCGTTTATGAAGAAACCATAAATAATTTAAATTTAAACAATCTATCTTATACTCCTTTAAGAGAACTATATGATATTGATACAAAAGATGACTTAGAACGATTTAAAAAAGAAGAAAAAGGAGCTCAGCTATGTCAACAGTTAGAATTGGAGTAATAGGAGGGACCGGTCTCTATTCAATGTTAGAAAATGGCCAAGAAGTTAAAGTAGAAACGCCCTATGGAGATCCTTCAGATGCAATCACCATTGGTGAGTATAAAGGAAAAGAAGTTGCGTTTTTACCAAGACATGGGAAAAGCCATCAACTTCCACCACATAAAATAAATTATCAAGCCAATATTTGGGCTTTAAAGTCTATGGGGGTTAAATTCATAATTTCGCCATGTGCGGCAGGAAGTTTGCAAAAGAATATTAAACCTGGAGATTTTGTTATTGCAGACCAGTTTGTAGATAGAACTAACTCACGAGCAGACACCTTCTATGATCAAGCGCCAGTAACTCACATGCCAGGCGCTGACCCTTTTTGCACGCATTTAAGTAAAATAGCATATGACAGTTTTAAGGGGCTAAATTTGCCAGTTCATCAAGGCGGTACGGCTGTGGTTATACAAGGACCCAGGTTCTCAACAAGAGCCGAAAGCAAATGGTTTACACAAATGGGGTGGGACGTGATAAATATGACTTTATATCCAGAAGTAATACTAGCTCGAGAATTAGAGATGTCGTATGTAAATATTGCACTAATTACAGACTATGACACAGGATTTAATGGAGAGTACGAGCCCGTTAATGCCGCTGACGCTGTTCGTGTTTTTCATGAAAATACAGCGAAATTAAAGGACGGAGTATTTAAACTTATTGAAAATATTGATATAACTCAAGTAACAGAAAGTCATAGTGCATTACAAACTGCACGATTTTAAGGAGCCTAAATTGTCCACTGAAGACCAAGTTAAAGACTATTATAAAAAATTAGAAAGTAGTAAGGATCTACAAACAAATGCATGTTGTACTACTGACAGTATTCCAAACTACCAGAAGGAAATTTTGAAAAATATTGAACCAGAAATATTAGATCGATTTTATGGATGCGGAACTCCCATACCAGACGTATTAGACGGTATTACCGTATTAGATTTAGGATCGGGAACGGGAAGAGACGCATACCTACTTTCTAAGTTAGTAGGGGAACGTGGGCACGTAATAGGCATTGATATGACGGACGAACAACTAGATGTTGCTAAAAAATATCAAGATTCTCAAGCAAAACGATTTGGATTTACTAAAAGCAATACTACGTTTACAAAAGGGTACATAGAAGACTTGGCATCTGCAGGTATTAAGTCTAAATCTGTAGATTTAGTTGTTTCGAATTGTGTAATAAATTTGTCTCCTGACAAACCAGCTGTTTTTAAAGAAATATTTAGAGTCTTAAAAGAGGGTGGGGAGATGTATATTTCAGACGTGTTTTCAGACAGACGAATTTCTGATGACTTAAGAAAAGACCCTGTTTTATATGGAGAGTGCTTGTCTGGCGCTTTATACATCGAAGATTTCAGACGGATTTTAAACGAGTGTGGATGTTTAGACTATCGAATAACTGAAACAAGACGACTAACTATTAATAATAAAGAATTAGAAGAGAAGTTAGGCGACATTAAGTTTTACTCAATAACGGTAAGAGCTTTCAAATTAAACCTTGAAGACCGCTGTGAAGACTACGGACAAACTGTCACTTATAAAGGCAGCATGGAGAACTTATCAGATCAATTTGTTTTAGATGATCATCATACATTTAAAAAAGGCGAAGCTGTTAAAGTATGTGGAAACTCTTCAGATATGATACTAAAAACAAGATTTGCAGATCATTTCACATATACAGGTGACAAATCAATTCATTTGGGCGCTTTTGATTGCAACCCAATACAATGTGATGAACCCGCTTCTGGGGGGTGTTGTTAATTATGT
>QFBU01000017.1 GCA_003265975.1 Candidatus Marinamargulisbacteria bacterium SCGC AAA071-K20 | reverse complement strand
TAGCTAGTAGTATTCGTGCTGCTTACGAGGGTTTAATTGCATCAACGGTGAGATATCAAGGCGACGAGGTAGACTTTAGAGTAAGTTTAACAGACCGTAAAAAAACAAGTGTAGATACCTTAACCGAACTCACCGTTCCAAATAATAAAAACAAACTCATTAGAGTAGGGCAGTTTGCGCAAGTTGAAACTTTAGAAGATGTATTGGTTATTAACCATTACGACGGTGATCGTTCGGTAACAATTTATGGTGAGGTAGACACCGCTCTAAATACATCGGCAAAAATTAATTCAAAGCTTAAAGAAACATTTGCACCAATAGTGAAGGCTTACCCAGACATGAGAATGGAGTTTGGTGGAGAAGAAAAAGACACAGAAGAAGCAATGCAGAGCTTAGCGGTGGCATTTGTTTTGGCACTCATTGGCATATATTTTACGCTTGTTATTTTATTTAATTCCTTCTCCCAACCCTTTTTAGTAATGTCAGCCATTCCATTTACCTTCACAGGCATAGTATTTGCCTTTTACTTAAGAGACATGGCCTTTGGTTTTGTAGCTATCATCGGCCTTATTGGCTTAACGGGGATAGTAGTAAATAATTCATTAATTATGATTTCGTTTATGAATACCATAAGAGACAGAGAGGGCGTAAGTATCGACAGTATTGCAAAAGCGGCAAAACAACGACTTCGTCCAATTATATTAACTACATTAACTACTGCAGCGGGCCTGTTTCCAACGGCGTATGGGTTTGGAGGTAACAACGCCTTTTTAGTTCCAATGATAAACGCTATCGCCTGGGGCTTAGTGTTTGCATCAATAATTACATTATTTTTAGTTCCGTCGCTTTATATTGTTCATCATTCAATTCGGTTGAAGTTAAAAGGCTCCGCTTCATGGATAACTGGTTCAAGTCATTAGCTTAAGCTTTAATTAGTGCTCGTCGATGTGTAAATACATTAGCCCAGCAATAACAATTTCAACAATAAATGGTGGTATATATGCGAGTCGTCTTGAGACTGTTGTTTTGTACGCATCACTTAATGTATTGAGTTAGAAAACCTATATTGTTTTTAAGAAAGAAAAAGTTAACGAGCCCCATTACCACTACGGTTAAAAGAGTTTCACCTATGGGTCTTAATAACTGAGCTTTGGATTTACGCCAAAACGTTTATTTATCCATTTCCATAACACGGACTAGCTTCCTTTTGAGAGGGCCAATGAAACGGCGTCTAGTAATTCTCTTGGTTTGAATGGTTTAGAGAGAAAGTTAACTTTTAATTCAAACAGTTCCTTTCTTTCACTTTCAGATAATTTTTTTGCAGAAAGCATAATACAAGGTGTTTTTGGATGTGTTTTTTTAAATGATTTAAGGAACTCATTTCCAGACATCTCTGGCATCATAAAGTCTACTATTGCTACAGAAATTGATGACTCTTGTGTTTCTTTTAGTGCTTCAATTGGATTGTTAAATACGATTACATCGTATTTGTGCATTTTAAGCATGGCGCTAGTTAAACGAGTGATTCCAACTTCGTCATCTAATACTAAAATGCTTTGAGGATTTTCCATAAGTTAATGGTAGGTAATAATTTCCTACATTGCAAGTATTCACTTTGGAATTTATAAATTATACTGTCAATACTATGGCAGGTATTGGATTCAAATTACGAAAACGTCTAACTCAAGACACTATCCTGATCAGCATTCTTTCGTCGTGGTTATTGCAAGACTACTTAGGTGTTAATGGGTGTATGATCTGTTATACGTGGGGAACATTAGTTGTATTTTTTATGCTCACATTTAGACTCATGCTAGAGTTTCCATCCGACCAACATTTTCATTGGTGGATACGGAGGTAATATTTGTATTAATAATAAGCGTAGTGGTCTAATCAATTTTTGGGATGACAAGAAAATCAAACCAAAACTCTTCAAGTAATTTCATGAACGATTGAAACTGTTCAAATTCAATGGTTTTGTTAAAAATGCATTTACGTGTAAGCTGTAGGCTTCTTTTATACCTTCATCTCTACCCGAAGAAGATAATATTAAAATTCGAACACTGTCTAATTTTATGTTTTCGAAGCTATTAATTGACTCACTAGTTTTTTCAAATCTTCTTTTTTTGTTTTTGATAATGCTATTTTATATGCTTTTAAAAAATATGAAATCGCTTTATTTATTTTTTCAAGATGGACATGTACAATCCCCAAATTCTCATAGATCTCACTACTCGCTTCTTTTAAGAGTGCCTTTTTAAGAAACCCAAGAGCTTTTTTGTATTCTCTTTTACAGATTAAAACATCTGATAATCCTTTGTTCGCTTGAGCATTATCAGGGTTAATTTTAATAATTTCGTAAAAATAACCTACTGACTTTGGCAGATCAAATCGAGACAAATATAATCTGGCTAAATATAGGCGAGCCTCGATGTTTTCTGGATCATGCTTAATAGAATCTTCACATTCAATAATATCTAAGTCTATGGACTGTCGCAGGTGAATAGTTTCTACTTTCCCTGTTAAATCGCTAATGGGGTTATATCGATGTGTCTTGTCATACTCATTAATAATGTCTTCAGGAGACAGACTTACTGTTTCTTTACCAAAGTAAAATAGTTTTTCATTACATTTTGGGCAGATTCTTTTAAATTTAGGGAGTAAAGAACGGTCGTCGACAATTAATTCACATTTAGTACAATAAACTAATGCCATGTTGTCCTATTTAAGTTTATCTAGCATTTTTTTTGCGGCCTGTTGGTGCGCTTCTTTTTTAGAAATTCCGCAGCCTTTTACTTGGTATACTTTGTTTTTGAACTCAATTTTTAATGCAATTTCAAATATCTTATTGTGTTCTGGACCAGTTTCTTTAAGCACTTCATATTTAGGAAGATCTAATTTTTGTTTTTGAAGAAGTTCTTGAAGACGTGATTTAAAATCTACCTGGTCAATTTCATCAAAATTAATATTATTCTTTTTAAGAAGGTCTAATAAAAATCTCTTTGCTGTTGCTAGACCTCTATCTAAATAAATAGCACCCAGTACTGCTTCAAATCCATTTGCTAAATTTGAGGGTCGTGCCTGACCGCCACTGTCTTTTTCTGCCTTAGATAAAAACAAGTGAGTGCCTAATTTAATTTCAATTGAAAAGTTCTTTAAAAATTTATCTGCTACTAGTTGCGCTCTTATTTTGGTTAACTTTCCTTCATTATGGTCTGGATATTTTTTGAATAAGTATTCTGAGATCACAAGCTTCAAAACGGCATCACCAAAAAACTCTAGGCGTTCATTGTTTCGTCCATTTTTTTTTATTTTTGAATAAGAACTATGTGTAAGCGCTTCAAAAATCAATGTTTTATTCTTGAATTCAACATCAATGATTACTTCAAACTTATTTATTTTCTTTAAATCTTCCTTGTTAATTTCTATCATTATGGTTTCTTTTTAAAAGAATTTCTCCTAGTTTATATAGAAAATAATACACTGCTCCAAAGCCAAAACCTAATACAATCCCAAGACAGGATCTATAAAGCGAAATGCTCAGAGGCGTATGTATGTGACAAAATGAATTGACTAAAGAAATAGGAGCAACAACGCCAATAATCATAAAAAACCATACCCAATGTCTAGAAATTTTCTTATCTAAATATACAAGTGCTAAAAATAAAAATGGGTATCCAATTAAAAATTCTTTTGTTCGAGGTCTTACATATAGTAAAGACTCTAGCATTGTTCTAAACTTTTCCTCAAAAATCATAGAAGGCATCATGAAATAGTTTCCACTTCTTAAAATTAACACCACGACAAACCCAAATAATACAACGATAGACGCTAACCCGGCTGTACGAATGGGGGCATAAAATATTCGTCTAAATACAAAAATAATAGATGACATTCTGTGCGGCCTAAGGAAAAAGTAAATTCCAATCAATACTAATGGCATGATAAAAGATATTTTTACGCCCATAAAACGCTTAATTGCAAAAATGTAGTCAACTACTGAGAGTAAGCCAACTATCATAACGGCGCCCATTAAACAGACCCCTAATACTTTTAGAAGATAAAAGAGTGCATTTAAAATTCTATTTGATACTAACTTATTTTCTTCTTCGTCAGGAAAGGGCGCTATAACAGCGATTGTAGGCGTAACGACTGCTGAAATTAGAGCTATAAAAGAAGCCCAACCCATTAGAGATGAAAATAAAAATGACACGTAAAAACCACCTACAAAAAATAGTGATGTAAGAATAGCCCAACCCACTCTTAGTATAAAAAATAGTTGAAACAAAATTAATACTAATGCTAAAACGCCACAATTTATTATGAATAGTTCCCACGTTTTTGCAGGTTCGTAGTCTATAATCTCAAACGCCTCTCTAGGCGTTAAGGTGAATCCTTCTTTGTCTATCAGTGTAGAAATTTTATTAAAGTACTTTACGTTGAAATCAACAATTGAGCCCTCTTGATAGATGTCTTTAAAGGATTGAATAAATATACTTCTAATACCACGTTCTTTAACCGCTCTGTAAAATCGTTTACTGGCATTTTCGGGAGTATACCTTCCCATTTCTTCTGAAGAGATACTATGAACTCTTACGACTTGTTTTGGCAAACTGTTTGCCATTTTTGTTATTCCAGATTGTTTACTAAACTCCACAAAACCAATGTTATATTCAAATGCATTTAGTTTTTCTAGGGTAAGTGACAACTGAGAAGGATATCCTAGTACCGAATCTCCCTCAAAAATTACGGTAGTGTGCTTTAATTCTTCAGCAAAACTTAGGAATTTTTGACGTATCAGTGCCTGACTTAACCTATTACTATTTTTGAGACGAATAACTGGCTGAAACCCGAGTTTTCTAACTTGAGATATAGTATTTCTAGAAATACCTAAACCAATTTGTAGGAGGTCTTCTTTGTCATCTATTACTTCTAGAATGTTCAACTGGCCAATGCGTTTAACACTGTCTTTACCAAACTCTATCATCAAAAAATCACGGATACGTTCATAGTCTGCTTTTTCTTCAATAATTAAATAGAATCTCTCAGGTTTAACTTTAATTTTTTTGTATAAATGGGTAAGTAAAAAACGATTTACGTGCCCCACTCTGTACATGTTCATAACCTCAGAGCCTTTGAGCATAGATACTTTTCCGGAGTTGATAAAATCTTCGAGCGTGTCTTCTTCAATTGCGATTGATGTTATTCTTGTTTTTTTGTTGAGTATTTCAAGTAAGGGTTTAATTTCCATTCCGCCAAGAAGCGAAAGTTGTTTCATGTCTTTGTAGGACACAATTAAATCTACTGATTTTCGGCTGTCTTCAAATTGAACTCGTCTGTAAGCAATATTTATACTTACCAACACTGCAATAGCTAAAAGAAAATAAGAAATACCTTGTAAAGTTTTGTTTTGAGCTCTCATGTCGCAGTAGTTTATCCCCTAAGCTTTGTTCCGTAAAGAAGCATTCACAAATACGTCCAAGTTGCCGTCAATGACATCTTGAACATCGCTAGTTTCAACACCAGTTCTTAAATCTTTGACCAATTTATATGGATGAAAAACGTATGATCTAATTTGATTTCCCCAAGCCACCTCTTTACTTTCGCCTCTAATTTCACTGACATGTTCTTTATGTTCATCTTGCATCAGTTTAAGCAATTTTGATTTTAATAAACTCATTGCAACGTCTTTGTTTTCGCCTTGAGAACGACTAGTTTGAGAGCTGGCTACACATCCCGTTGGTATATGGGTAAGCCTAACAGCTGAGTCCGTTTTGTTGACATGTTGCCCTCCAGAACCACTTGCACGAAATGTGTCTACTCTAAGATCTTGGGGGTCAATTGTAATATCTGAAAAATCTTTATCTAGTTTTGGAATGACGTCTACTGCTGCAAAATTTGTTTGTCGTTTATTATTAGAATTAAAGGGAGAGAGCCTTACCATACGATGAATGCCAACTTCTTGTTTAAGTAGGCCATAAGCAAATTCTCCCTCAACAATCATCGTTGCAGATTTCATACCCGCTTCATCGCCAAAAGATTCTTCAGTTACTTGAACCTTGAATTTCTTTTTTTCAAACCATCTTGTATACATTCTAAACATAATCTGGGTCCAGTCTTGGGCGTCAGTTCCTCCAGCACCTGCAACAAGGGTAAAAATAGCAGCGTGGTTGTCGTAAGGCCCAGATAGCAGCGCGCGTTCTTCTAATTGGTCAATTTTAAATACAAACGATTTTAGTTGAGTTTGGCATTCTTCAAGTAATTCTTCATCCTCTCCGGACTCTAACAGTTCAAACGCCGCGTTTATATCCTCTGATTGTGAGACAACATCGTCAAATGAGTCTACTGTTTTTTTAAGTTTGGATAATTCTGAAAAAAGGGTGTTAGCGTCTGGGTTCTCTGTCCAAAAACTGTCTTGGTTAATCTCAACTTCTCTTTGACGAACTTTCTCTCTTAATTGAGCAATGTCAAAGATAGTCTCCGAGATGAAATAGTTTGTCCTTATAAGGAGTATATTTGTTTTTTAACTCCCGTGACATTTTTTATATTTCTTCCCTGACCCACAATGACAAGGGTCATTTCTTCCCGTTTTTTCTGATACTTTCGGGGTTTCATCTTCTAGTTTTTTATTATTTCCAGACATATTTAATGACATTTCTTGAGGTTTTTTTAAGGATTTTTCATCTTCGCTAACTAAAGCCGCTCTATTAATGAGTTGCCAAGACTCTTGGTATATATCAAATAATAAGCTTCTAAAAAGATCAAACGCTTCTCGTTTATACTCAATTAAGGGATCTCTTTGTCCATAAGCTCTAAGGCCGATCCCCTCTCTAAGAACATCCATATTACTTTGGTGATCTACCCATTTTCTGTCTAAGTTCATCATGAAAACTCGTTTTGTTACTACTTCGTCAAAAAGCCCGGCAGGGTATTCGTCTCGTCTAGACTTGTAAAAGGAGTGACATAAATCAATGATTTCACTTTTAATCACTTCATTATATTTTTTACCCTTGTAAGAGGATATATTTTCTATGGGAAAAATGGCCTTTAGTTGATCCACGCATGAAATAGAAATTCCTTTTGTTTTTTCTGCTTCTACTTCTGAAAGAATAGTTGAGACTAAGTCTCTTATTATTTCTTTGGTAAGCTCTTCAACTTTCTTAAGCTCCATCATTCGTCTTCTAATTCCATAAATAGACTCACGCTGCTTGTTCATTACATCGTCATATTGAAGAATTTGTTTTCTCATTCCAAAATGATATTTTTCAACTTTACTTTGAGCTTTTTCAATCGACTTCGAAATAAGACCATGTTCTATAGGTGTGTCAGAGGGGACGCCTAACCGGTCCATCACTCTTGCAATTCTGTCAGATCCAAATAGCCTCATTAATTCGTCATCTAAAGAGACATAAAATCGAGACCACCCTGGATCTCCCTGGCGCCCTGAGCGACCTCTTAGCTGATTATCTATACGCCGAGACTCATGTCTTTCAGACCCAATAACATGTAAACCACCACAGGAGACAACGCCTTCACCCAATACAATATCTGTACCACGACCGGCCATATTTGTTGCAATTGTAACGGCACCTTTTTTACCAGCACTACTAATAATATCGGCTTCTTTTTCGTGCTGCTTTGCGTTTAAGACGGTGTGTATAACACCTTTTTTTGTAAGCATTCTTGAAAGTAATTCCGAGGTTTCAATCGCAATTGTGCCTACTAAAACTGGTTTTCCTTCTTTGTTTAACTTGGCAATATCATTAACAATGGCTTTATATTTTTCGTCTTTAGTTTTGTATACAACATCCGACTTATCTTCACGAATCATGGGTTTATTAGTGGGAATAGGAGACACAGAAAGACTGTAAATATTTTCAAATTCTGAAGCTTCTGTAAGTGCTGTTCCTGTCATCCCTGCCAATTTATCAAACATTCTAAAATAATTTTGAAAAGTTATACTTGCTAGCGTCTGACTTTCTTCTCTTATTTTAAGACCCTCAATGGCCTCAATTGATTGGTGTAGTCCGTCAGAATAGCGCCGTCCTTCCATCAATCTTCCAGTAAACTCATCCACAATGTAAATTTCACCATTCTTTACAACATAGTCGACATCTTTTTTGTATAAATGTATAGCTCGTAGACATTGCACAGCCATATGAGCAATATCCATATTTTCAACTGTATATATATTTTCTACATTTAACTCTTTTTCAAGTTTATCTACTCCAGAGTCGGTTAACACTACATTTTTATGTTTTTCTTCTAAAGTGAAATCTATTTCATTTTTTAAAGTCTTCACTACCATTGATAGTTTTAGATATTTGGAAGTGGAATCTTCTATAGGTCCTGAAATAATTAAGGGGGTTCTTGCTTCGTCAATTAGAATGCTGTCAACTTCGTCAATAATGGCATAGTGACGTCTAGTTTGACTGCATTGGTCTAAATCCCAGGCTAAATTATCTCTCAAATAATCAAAGCCAAATTCGTTATTAGTTCCGTAAGTAATGTCTGCTTTATAAGCTTCTAACCTGTCTTGTGGACTCATGTTGTTTTGGATTAAGCCTACAGATAGTCCTAAATAATTAAATATTTGAGCCATCCATTCACTATCACGTTTCGCCAAATAATCGTTTACTGTAACAATATAAACGCCTTTTCCTTCGAGTGCGTTAAGATAAGCAGGAAGTGTAGACATTAATGTCTTTCCTTCTCCAGTTTTCATTTCAGCGATACAACCCGTATGAAGAACCATTCCTCCAATAAGCTGCACATCAAAATGTCTCATTTTCAAGACTCTCTTTGAACATTCTCTAACAACTGAAAAGGCTTCAGGAAGGATATCATCGAGAGTTTCTCCATTTTGAAGGCGTTTTCTAAATTTCTCTGTGTTTGAAACTAGGTCTTCATCGCTTTGAGACTCAAATTGAGATTCTAATGCGTTTATAGCATCAACTGAAGGTTGAAAGTGTTTGATGAGTTTTTGTTGGGGATCGCCAACAATTTTACGGATTATTGTTTGTATCATATTTATCATTTAATATTTATTAACTACCTACGACTTAATTTACTTAAACATTGTATAACTGAGCCATGTATTTGCCAATAGCTTTACACTAACAACGCTTCTTTACTCTAGGAACCGGTTACTCCATTATGCTAAAATTACTTGATGGCTAAGAAGAAAAGAACAAGATCACTTAATCGTATTAATTCAACTCATTCTCAAAGTATGTATAGAGAGCTTTTGGCTATTGTTTTTTTTCTTTTATCATTATTTGTCCTTATAAGTAATAAATTTACAACGACTACGGGTATTCTTGGTTATTGGCTTCACCAAGTCTTGTCACAACTAGTTGGGTATAAAGGGGTGTCTTATCTTCCTTTGTTTTTGATTCTACCTGGATTCTCTTTGCTAACTGCAAAAACTCGTGTACGCACTATTTTATACTCTGTTAGCTTTTGTTATATATGTTTCATAATTTTGTTAGAAAACATCCACACAAAAGGCGACCCGGTGTCGTTTCAATCCGCGTCTGAAATTGGTGGATGGATTGGGGTTACAGGTACCTACTGTTTAGATCAATTGGTGGGTCATTATGGAACCTTTATTTTTATTGCTGGTGTCTTTATTTTAACCTCCGTCCTTATTTTTGGACTTTCGATTAAAGAACTTAGTAATCATTTTTTTCAAAACATCTCTAAAAAACTGCAAAAGTCTCCTGGCTCTAAAAAGCTTCAAACGCCAAAAAGTAAAAAAACTAAATCCTCAAAAAAACCTAGTCTCTTAAAAGAGAAATTTCTTCGAGCATTGTTTTTTGATCGTGTGATGTTTGAAGATTCTTCTAATTCGACTAAAAATGATGATTACTCTGCAGAAGATGAACTGCAAGAAATATTAGAAGAGGTTCTTCCTACCCCTCCCATAATTGAGTTGGAAACAGCTGAGGAAGAAGTTAAAGAAAATTTAGTTTCGGAACCCGAACCTGAAATACAGCATTTAGAGATTAAACAGAATCCAACCCCAAAAGCCTCAAAGACAAATAATAATAGCGAAACAGAATTCAAACTTCCGCCTAGCTATTTGTTAAAGCCAAGCGTCAAACTTCAGACTAATAAAGACAATCATACAAAACAAAAAAAAGAGCAGGCTCAAATTCTAGAGCAAACACTGGCTAGCTTTAATGTAAAAGCAACCGTTGTAAATATCACTATTGGCCCGTCTGTTACGAGATACGAACTACAGCCTGGTGATGGTGTGAAAATAAGTAAGATAACAGCTTTAGCTCAAGACATTGCATTGAAGCTAGCTACGGCTGACATTAGGATCGAAGCGCCTATTCCGGGCAAATGTTTGGTTGGAATTGAAGTCCCTAACTTAGCGATTGATACTATTACGTTACGTACTATTATGGACCAAACTGACTTTTATGACCGCTCGTCAAAACTTGTAAATGTTCTGGGCTTAACAATCACTGGGGAGTCCATTTTAATGGATCTTGGTAAAATGCCTCACGTATTAATTGCAGGGGCTACAGGGTCCGGTAAAAGTGTTTGTATCAATGCCATTATTATTTCTATTCTTATGCGAGCTACTCCAGAAGAGGTTAAGTTTTTAATGATTGATCCTAAAAAAGTAGAGTTGAGTCTCTATGAAGGTATTCCACATCTCTTAGCACCTGTTGTTACTAATCCAAATAAAGCGGCGGCCACCCTAAAGAAATGGGCATTAATGGAAATGGAGAGGCGTTATGAACGATTTTCAAAAGTAGGCGTGAAAGATATTCATGGGTTTAATAAATTAGTAGAAAAACAACAAAAGCAAGAGACCCCTGACTATGAAGACGCACTTACAAAACTTCCCTTAATCGTAGTCATTATTGACGAATTAGCTGACTTGATGATGGTTGCCTCTCAAGACGTTGAACAAACTATTTGTAGACTAGCTCAAATGGCAAGAGCCACAGGTATTCATTTAGTTATTGCTACTCAGAGACCAAGTGTAAATGTAGTGACAGGTCTTATTAAGGCCAACGTGCCTTCTAGAGTGTCCTTTTATCTTCAGTCTCAAATTGACTCCCGAACTATTCTTGATATGGGTGGCGCAGAAAAACTACTTGGCAAAGGTGACATGTTGTATTCTCCGGTTGGGGCTTTTAAACCAAAACGAATCCAGGGGGTATTTATAGCAGAAAGCGAAGTTAAAAATATTGTCTCTTGGTTAAAAAAACAGGGCACGCCTGACTACGTAGATGAAATTTTAGAAGTGGAACCACTTGGTGATACAAACGACAGTAAAGGGTCTGACAATAATGGAAATGACGATCTTTTTGAAGAGGCTAGACAGCTCGTTATGTCGTCTAAATATGCCTCCACATCTTATTTACAACGTAAATTAAAAATAGGCTATAATCGTGCAGCTCGTATAATGGATCAGCTTGAAGAAAGTGGCGTGATTTCAGAATATGCTGGTGAAAAAAAATCTCGATCTGTATTGTAAAAAAAAGGAGATGAGTTCCAATGTCAGGACATAGTAAATGGTCAACAATTAAACATAAAAAAGCCAAAACGGATGCCCAAAGAGGTAAGCAGTTTTCAAAGGTAGCTAAAGAAATTGTAATGGCTGCAAAACTTGGAGGGGGTGACCCAGACCAAAACCCAAGACTTCGCTTAGCACTTCAAAAAGCAAAACAAGTAAATATGCCTAATGAAAATGTAAAACGTGCTGTTCAAAAAGGAGCAGGCGGGGGTGATGAATCAGCCCTAGAAGAAGTTACTTATGAAGCCTTTGCCTCGCATGGTGTAGCGTTGCTAATTGAAGCGTTAACCGATAACCGTCATAGAACAGTTGCAAATATAAAATCTATTTTAGGTAAGGGCGGGGCCAATATGGCCACTCCAGGAGCTGTGTCTTACTTATTTGAAAAAAAAGGGCTGTTTCTTTTTGAACCAGAAGTTGATGCCGACAAGGTGATAGACCAGGCTACTGAACTAGGTGCTGAGGATGTTGATCTTAAAGATGATGACAGCATTGAAGTTTTGACAGGTACTACTGAATTTGAATCTGTAAAAGATGGATTTGATTCAGCTGAGTTAGTTTATCAGTCTGCTGAAATTACCATGATTCCTAGTACAACTATAGTTCTTTCAGAAGAAGATGGTGAAAAAATTATTGCTCTTCTTGAAAAAATTGAAGAAGACGATGATGTACAAGATGTTTATGCTAATTTTGATATAAATTAGTTTTAAAACTTTACATATAATTTGCTAGCTGGTCTGGCGTAAAAAAAATGTGTAGATTCTCATAAGGTGGGAATAATAATATTAGAAGGAGGACCTACATACTCGGATGAGCGGTATAAGCAATGACTTTTTAGTTCAATACTGCTATACTATGTAGGTTTAATACCTATTAAAATAACATGAAAAAAGAGAGAATTTTGAGTAATAAACTTGGATTTTTAAAACAATTTTTTATTGTCATTGTATGTTTATTTTCGCTATCAAGCTTCTTGATGGCGGCTTTTGTGTTTGAAGATGGAAGCAGTAATGTTTCTAAAGTTCCACGTGGCTCTACAAATGTTAACATGCTGTCTTTTAGCTTGCATACTTCCGATGTTACCCAGCAATTAGACGCTATACGACTAATTAACCAGGCCAATATTGGTTTTGGACCCGATGCTGACAAAATCATTGCTGTTAGAATGTACAGCGATGATGCGGGAAATGGGATTATTGATGATGAAGATACCATTATAGATGGAACAGACCACACCTTTACGACAGCACCTTCTTTTATTGATTTAAATTTATCACCTGACATCGACATTACTGTGTCAAAATCTTACTTCATTATTGCTTATGATGTGGGTTCTGATTCCAAATTAGGTACCACTACTGAAATGCTCCTTGATTCTATAAATAGAACTAAGGTGGATGAATTAGATTTAAGCGCTGAAGCAACAGCTAAAACACAAACTGTAACAGTGACAGGAATAGAATTTATTTCAGTCACTGATATTGCCCCAGATGTTGCTATTCCTGGTCAGAAGAAAATTCCAATGTTGCACTTTAAGATGAAAGTTGTTGGAGAGGCTATCAGCGAGTCTGACTCACCTGACCTTAAATTAACTATTGAGAATAGTCATAATAATTTTATTTTAAATACTGCCCAGCAAGGTATTGAGGGGGCTTATCTTTATAAAACTAGCGACTTCGATACGGCTCCTATTTTCAATGAAGCTGACCCTTTATTTACACTTGTTGGCCAACTAAATTCGTTTAGTGACAGCAGCACGTTAATATTTACAGATATTTTTGATAGTGACTTTACATCAGTACCAAAAGACACCACTGTTAACTTTTACTTAGTCTATGACTTAACCGACGAAATGGAAATTTCTGAGAATACAAAAATTGCAGCTCAGGTGTACTCGTTTTCTGCTATTGGTGATGAGTCTGAAGGTCCAAGTCGTTTAACTTGGCCATTACAGTCTAGCGACAGACAAGATGAAATTGACGTAGATATTGCGGGATTAACTCTTTCTGAAATTTCAAAACATGTTCCTAGCAATTCAGTTATTGGTGAGAATCTATCTACTTCAATAATGCGATTTCGTCTTCGTGCAAATCATACACCCATAGACATTAGCCGTATTACAGTTATTAACCCTGGTACTACGCCCTTTGTCACCGAGGGAACTATAGATTTGGGTGGTGTGAGCAAGATAGAACTATATTTAGATACCGTACAAGACAATGCCTACTCCGATTCTGATCAACTAATTGGAACAGTTACGTTGTCTGAAAAAAATAGTATTACTAACCTTGTAAACCAAGCAAACTCTGTAGTTGTTCCCTTAAATATTAATGGAGGTCCATTATCACTGACTGCTTTTGACAGCTCTCGTTTTGTTGATTATCCAGAAAACAATGAGCAAGTTATTTTTGTAAATTACCATTTTAGTCCTACTATTATTGAACGAGAAGACGCTTCAGGAAATGTAACTTCTATTGCCATCTCACAGTTAGGAAATGTGTTGGGGACAGCCAATTACTCTATAAATAATGTGGCTACATCAAGTGTGGTTACTTTAAGTGGCTTTAATAACAGTTTGCCAGCTACGGCAAATCCTAGCGCTGAGGTTGATGTTGCAGAAACTACTGTGACTCTAAGAAATGTAGAATCGGTGGCCCCTTTAAGTGCCGTAGAAGGCGAATTAAAAGTGCCCATGTTGTGGATGGATGTTTCTTCGTCAGAAGAAAATGAAATAAGCTCTACAAGCTTTACAATTCGAAACTCTAAAAGAACCTTTAGTAAGGTAAATCAAGGTATTACTAAAGTATGGGTGTATTCT
The DNA here is from genome assembly GCA_003265975.1 of Candidatus Marinamargulisbacteria bacterium SCGC AAA071-K20. Classification (GTDB taxonomy): domain Bacteria; phylum Margulisbacteria; class Marinamargulisbacteria; family AAA071-K20; genus AAA071-K20. Next base: position 12,805 of record QFBU01000017.1, on the reverse strand, counting down.
GACAACAACAACAATAAACAATTGGATTCTTCAGACACTTATCTTTCTTCTACTGTCAAGTTTGAATCAACATCTGAAGCTATTTTATATGGGATACCCATTAAGGCTAACGACTCCAGTTTTTTGGTTTTATATGATATTGGACGTGAGGCCTTTGAAGTTAGTCAAAATATTAGGTGTCAAATTTCTGATATTACTGCGGCATCTGGTCAATCTATAACGTTAGGAGCTATTCTACCTAGTCCTATGGAGGCGGCTTCTGTTGTTGTCGTTAAATCTAGGCTTGAGGCACCGTCTATTTCGTTTTCTTCACCGGTTACCAACCCTGAGGTTTCTAGCTTTTCTCTACAGATGAGTATTGCTAATGACACTGGAAATGATCTTGTAATTAATAATGTAAGCCCTAAATTCTACCTTTCATCTTTAGGTGGAACGGATATAAGTTACGAATTTGATGTAGACAAACAAACGCGGTCTATTGCGTTTCCTCATACCCTAGGTCCAGCTGAATCTATTGGGCTTTCATATCGAATTTTACATGCTAGAGCTATCTCAGAAGGGGTTGTTTATGTTGACTCCGCCGTTGAGTATAAGTCTCCAAATAATACGGCAGCTAGTGTTGAGAGGTACTTGAGTCAAGAAGAATGGAGACCAGGGGCAGCTATTCCTCGAACCATATCTATTAAATCGATTGATGAGATTACCATGACCTCCTTTCCAGCATATATTAGTTCGGTTCAACTCTTAAGGGGTTCAGCCGCCATTGTTTTCAAAAACCATGACGCTATACTTGATTCTGATGTCATGTTTATCAATTTCACCGAGCCAGATGTTATTGATAATAGTAGCTTACTACTTTCGCTCAATGGAGTTGAGATTATTCGTTCTGACAGTGATGTACAAGGGGTTCTTTCTTATACCTATAATGAAGAAACTGGCCAAATTAGAATTCCATTTTTGGGAAATATAAATGGAGAACTTACTTTAAGCCTTTCAGATGGTCAGAACATACTCCCCTCCACGAAGATTGTCTATCAAATTGACTCTACAATTCGAGTAACAGGCCCTTTGTTTTACCCTAATCCTTATATTTTGGGTCAAGGGGACTTAACACTTGGGTTTAATTTGACTCAACCTGGAGATGTCTCTGTTTATTTTTATAACCAAATTGGTAATATGATTCATAAAGACGATTTTGTAATTACCTCTGCTGGATATAACACGATTCCCTTTAATGGATTTTCAGAATTTTTACGCCCAGGTTTATATGTTGTGGTTTTAGTGTCAACTGATGTGAATGACAATCGTGTTATTACTCACGTTAAACTAGCCATTCGTTAGGACTGATTAATGAAAAAAATATTTCTGATTATCACTAGCAGTCTACTACTAACACTTCCAACCATTGGTGTTGAAAGGAGTATAGACACTCCCCAAGTTCAGATGGTTGGTGCACGGTCGTCGTCTCTAGGAGTTACAAACCCCCTTCTTTTAGAAGAAGTGTCGGCACAAATGATAAACCCCGCATCTCTTGGGAATATAGATACGATTCCTTTATCTGGAACGCATAAAAAGATCATGGGATTTTTTGATTATAAACTACTGAATGTCGCTATTCCGACTGACCTACGTGTTCCTTTAAAACAGAAAAAGTCTCTACTTAAGCGACTTACTTTTGGGCTTGCCTATGGGTCTGTTAGATTAGATGGGATTAAGCGGACGCAAACAACTGGATTATTTCCAGAAAACGGATCAGTCAACGGGACAAGATTAGAGCCACTCAATGAGTTTGGTGCTGGATTTAAAATTTTAAATCTTGGAGTAGGTACAACTTTCGAAGATGTCTATAATTTCAACCAAATTGCAGTAGGTGCCTCTGCAAAAAAATTCACTTATTTTGTTGATCAAGACTCAAGTTCTACTTTTGGATTTGATATTGGAATGATAGGTGTAAAGAACGTTGATTTTCCAAATATTGACCGTGTAAAAGTGGGAGCTAGTGTCTTAAATATTTTTACTCCCAACTTAAAGTGGGGTAATGACTCCTTCCACAATTTACCCCTTACCTTTTATTTAGGTGGTGGAGTAGATTTACTTAATGAGAGTCTGTCTTTGTATGCAAACAACGGTATTAATGGCTTGGTTATAGGCTCTGAATATTATCTCCAAAATAATTTAATCCTTAGAGGATCTAGTGACTTTAAAACAATCAATATGGGAACTGGTATAATTTTTGAGAAAATAACAACGCTGCTTTCTAAACGTGACTACTCTGTCCGCCTTGACTATAACTATACTCAACATCAATTCCCAATGGACACTAATCCTAGTCATATGATCTCTATGTCATTACTAGGTGAGTCTAGACCTGGACGTCCAAAAATCACGAGTCCGTCAAAAGAATTTATTATTACTAAAGAAGAGTTCGTCACACTAAGAGGAGTAGGTCCTCGTGATACAAACATACAGGTCTATAATAATCATCAGCTTCAAAACACTACTATTTCAGAAAAGTTTGGTAAGTGGAAAGCCAGTAATTTAAAACTTAAAGAAGGCAAGAATGAGATTTATGTAAAATCGTGGACTTTGGACAAAAATAATTCATTAGCCTCTAATAAAATCGTCATTTACTCTGACTCTACTCCACCTGCTTTTGACCTAACTATTATTCCTAAGGAGGACCATTACTTAATCAAATTAAAAGCTACCGAATCATTGAACAAAATTACTTCGACGCTTAACGACCAAAGAATTGAGTTTACTCAGGTTCAACAAGTCACTAATGAGGCCTTGCATCCACTTCAAAAATATATTCCGATTGACCCTACAAAAACGATATCTCCTCTTAAACCTTCATTATGGGAAGCGCGTTTTGACTTCACGGAAGAAACAAAAATTGGGAAAGTGGCACCAAAAGAACTCCATACTTTGATTATTACAGCAGAAGACAAAGCAGGAAATATTGCGGAAGAAAAAGAAATTCCATTTTTTGTTGCTTATACATTTCCAAGAGATCGTTATGTACATTACAAACCTGAACTCAGGTTTATTGGATTTTCATCTCCAATGGTTGACCGTATCTTAATAAACAAAGAGCCCGTGTATATCGACAAACAAGAACGTTTTTCAATACCTATCGAGCTGACTCCTGGAAAGAACTTAGTTAAAACTGAGGTTATGACAACCTCTAAAGACAAAATTGTTTATTCTATGAGAATCTTAAACTTAAAAACATTTCCAGACCTTACAGGGAAGATTAAAGGACGGAGAGAAGTTGAATTTTTGGCCACACTTGGGGTAATGGAAGCTGATGACGATGGCAAGTTCTATCCTAATAATTATGTAACACGACAATATGTGACTAAGCTTATGGTTCTTTCCAATAAAGATGTTGTGTTACCTGAAGAACTTGAGACAGACCCATTCTTTGATGTTACTAAAGCTCATCCATATGCTTTGTTTATTAAAGCGGCCGTAGACAGTGGTCTTATGTTTGCATACCCTGATGGAACGTTTAAACCAGAACAATCCTTAACCTTGTCTGAGACTATTTTATTGATGAGTAGTGCTGGGCTTATAGATGAAGTTGAAATTGATGAGGAAGAATTCCCTGGATATGTTACTAGAGCTCAGTTAGCCGAATTTTTAGCATACACCCCTCAATTTGAAATGAAAATTGAACGTTTAATTAACTGGGACACTGGTTATGACGAAGAGAGCATTAAAAAAGTTCGAAAACGCCAAGAAGAAGCACTTCTGAGACGCTCTAACAAACGCTAATAATCACAAAATAGTACTTGAATACCATTGTTTCAAGGTCTTTAGCGCCCACAGAAATTGGTAGTATCGTTGGGGTATTGTATGCGTCTACCGGTTACATTGTAATTGTACCCGATTATCTTGGGTATCGAGTTTCAGAAATTCCACATCCCTATTTACACAAAAGTTCATTAACAAGCATACTTATAGAAGCTATAAGATCCACAAAACAATTACTTAGTATTTTAGATATCACTACAAATAATCAGTTATTTTTGACGGGATACTCCGAAGGAGGGTACGCAACAATCGCGGCTACTCAAGAAATTGAAAAAAACTTGAGCGAGGAGATTTCGATGACCATTTATTATTGGTTTAGTTTCCAAGAACTAGGGCTTTTGTGGTTGCAGCCTATGGTTAAGTGGGATATTAATATCGCTCAATATGCTCTAGTTTATACAATTCCTTTATTTTTCTTTACTTTAGTTAGTTTAGAAAATCGTCGTAAAATTCTTCTTAAATTTAAAGCACTCTCTTTTATTTTGTGTAGGCCTATGTTTATATACACTTAAAATTGTTCCTAATGATTTTTTAGCAAAAATTATTAAAGCTATTTCAACATTAATATCTGCATTGTTTTAGGATTTGTTATTGCTTTTTTTCGCGAAAAATTTGGACTCTTTAATTCTTTATGCTCGTTTAGATTTTATAGTATCTTTCATCTTATTTGGTCACTAATTTTTTGTTGGTATTCTTATGAATACTTAACGAAAGGTTTTGTGTCAGAAAAACTGCTAATACAAAGAAATTTATAGAGAAATTCAAATTAACTCAAAGAGAACAATCGCTTATTAAATATATTTTAAAGGGTTATACAAATACTTACATAGCAAAAACTTTATTTATTTCAGAAAATACAGTTAAACGACATATTCAAAATATATTTGAAAAACTTGAAATTGACTCTTTCAGTTCTTTTTAACTGGTATTTTGTTTAATTAACTGAGAAAATAGTTCTTCTGTGGGCGGTTAGCTCAGTTGGTAGAGCACTAGCTCGACATGCTAGTGGCCACAAGTTCGAACCTTGTACCGCCCACCACAACACTTACGGATCTGACCCCACTTTTTTTAATTTTTAGTGCAAACTGTATTTATGATTTTCGGCTGGGTCTGCTTGTTGGTGGAGGGTCTATTTTAACTGTTCCCATTCTAGTTTATTTGTTTTACTAGTGTTTTTGGGGTGTATAAATTTCATAAATTTGGTCAGATTAATTATCAAAAAGTTTTTTTTTTGCTGTTCCTTCTGTGATTGGTATTGTTTGGGTTCGAAATTGTATCCCTCATTTACCCCCTATGATTGGTACTTTTTATTTCCGTTTTTATGTTAAAAACAAGGTGTGTTGTCTAAAGTTATACTGGGTATGAAAGGGGGGTACTCTTTGTTTTTTTACGCGACTCATGGGAGCTTGCGGTGGATTTAGTATGATTCCCACGCCCAATCTGTAGAATGTTCTCTAGACTGATTTATTTGATCGATAAATGAGGCGCCCGCATTTCCAAGCGCAAAGTGAATAACATGTCTAACTCGCCATGGCTCTTCTCTAGCTGGAATATCTAATACGGGTGTATGGTAAATGTCTCTTCTCCCCAAATTTCTTAGAAAAATTATGTCTTCATAACCATCTTTAATTAATTGTCCATTTGGATGACAGATTTTTAAATTACTTCTAATAGATGTATTACCTATTGGAAAAAACAAACTAAATTCCGGAAAATCATTATGATTATCTAAGGTTACCATGTTAGAAGAGCTACAAGCTTTTATTCTATATTCAAGAATTAATAGGGTGAGTGGTTTGTATAAACTTTTTGAGTTTAAAAAACTAGCACAGGATTGTATTAACTTGAAAAGTTCTGGCTTAGTATCATCAAATGTTGAATCTGACTCAACGGTAAAGTCACCAGAGTTTTCTTTTTTAAGAATGGCACTCATTGTACTTCTCACTACACCACCTGTAATCAATTCTTGGTTTTTAAATGTAATTAATTTAAGTTCATCTGTGATTTCTTGTCTTCGTATAATCATTATCAGCAAAAGAATGAGATTCATTTAGTGTTAAAGACAATGCCCCAGTTGGTTTAAGTGGATTTACTGCTCGTCTTTTTACTACTAATTTTGAGGCGTATAGTGCCACTCTCTCAAAAGTTTTAATAAGTTATACAAAAGTTTATTTACTTTGAACAGCCTTACTTGACTATTTTTTCTATTCTTACTGATTGCCACATCAATCTACCCTCAAGTATACTAGTTCCCACTATGAACAATAAAAATCCAAATGCATCACTTTCAGAAAAACGACGACTTAGCCCTAGTGAGGCTAATATTCAGTATGATCCACTACCTTCTTCAAAAAAGAGGTATCAAGCTGGGACTATTCACCCTAATCTAAAAGTTCCTTTTAGAGATATTATACTTAGCCCGACAGAATTTGAAGGTAAAAGCATCGAAAATGCACCCTTGAGTGTATACGATTGTTCAGGGCCTTATACTGACCCAGATGCCTCTATAAATATCGAAGAAGGCCTCGCTCAACACCGTTTAGACTGGGTACTTAGCCGAAAAGATGTTGATGTATTAAAAAATCCTAGTTCTGCTTACTATCACACTAGACGAGTAGACTCTAAAGCAAACGACATTCGGTTCCCTGTAAAACAACAACCATTACGTGCTAAAAAAGGACAAAATGTAAGTCAAATGCATTACGCCCGCCAAGGCTTAATTACTCCAGAAATGGAATATATTGCGATTAGAGAGCAATGTGAACCTGAATTTGTAAGATCTGAAGTGGCCTCAGGGCGAGCTATCATTCCTGCAAATATTAACCATACAGAGCTAGAACCTATGATAATTGGCCGAAACTTTTTGGTAAAAATTAATGCCAATATTGGAAATTCAGCTATTAGTTCTAGTATTGCTGAAGAAGTAGAAAAAATGACTTGGTCAATTCTTTGGGGTGGAGACACTGTAATGGACCTTTCTACTGGTCCCAATATCCATGAAACCAGAGAATGGATAGTACGTAACTCACCTGTTCCTATAGGTACAGTTCCAATTTACCAAGCCCTTGAAAAGGTAAATGGTAAAGCTGAAGACTTAACATGGGAACTATATAAAGACACCTTAATAGAACAAGCTGAACAAGGCGTAGATTACTTTACTATCCACGCTGGCGTATTGTTACGTTATGTTCCTCTTACAGCTAAACGACTTACCGGAATAGTATCTCGTGGTGGATCAATTATGGCTAAGTGGTGTCTGACTCATCATAAGGAAAACTTTTTATATACTCACTTTGAAGATATTTGCGAAATCATGAAACAATACGATGTTAGTTTTAGTTTAGGTGACGGCCTTAGACCTGGAAGTATTGCAGATGCTAATGATGAAGCACAGTTTGGCGAACTTGAAACCTTGGGAGAGCTTACTAAGATTGCGTGGAAACATGACATTCAAACCATGATTGAAGGTCCTGGTCACGTGCCAATGCATATGATTAAAGAAAATATGGATAAGCAATTAGATATTTGTCACGAAGCTCCGTTTTACACATTAGGGCCTTTAACTACAGACATTGCTCCAGGATATGATCACATCACATCTGGGATAGGTGCGGCTCAAATTGGTTGGTATGGTACGGCAATGCTTTGTTATGTAACTCCTAAAGAACATTTAGGGCTTCCTAATAAAGACGATGTTAAGCAAGGAATTATTACATATAAAATTGCGGCTCATGCTGCTGACCTTGCCAAAGGTCACCCCTTTTCGCAGGACCGAGACAACGCTCTTTCTAAAGCACGTTTTGAATTTAGGTGGCGCGACCAATTTAATTTGTCTTTGGACCCTGAAACAGCAGCTAGTTACCACGACGAAACACTCCCTTCCGAAGGAGCCAAAACGGCACACTTTTGTTCGATGTGTGGTCCAAACTTTTGTTCTATGAAAATTACTCAAGATGTAAGAGACTATGCTAAAGCTCAAGGTATTTCTGAGAATGATGCTCTTGAAAAAGGTATGGAAGAAAAGTCTGAAGCCTTTAAAGAACAAGGCTCCGAAGTTTATAATTAGCCTGTAGTCCTCTTAGAATGAGATAACTTCTTTACATTTTACTGTGTATTTATGTAGCTGGTTTTATTGAAAATGAAGATGCATATGAGTCTACAATCTTATCTAGTTCGGCAAGTGCTTCTTGTAGCTCTTCTGTCATTTGGTCTTTATATGTCTTTGTTTCTTCTACTAATTCTGGTATCAAATTCTTATAATATTCAATGCCATCGTGTAAGTTTTTTTGAAACTCTTCTAGATATTTAAATTGTTTTTCGGAAGGATCAAGAACTCTCTCTTTTACCTGATTTGAAAAGTAACTGATGTACATCTTAAGTTCATTTATAAATAAGCTTGACCGTGGCGTGTCGTTTAACAAGTTTAGTCTACCGTAAATATGACTTACCATTTCTGAAAGTGATGAAATTTTAGTAAAATAAGCTAAATTTGGACCAGGGCATATTGCTGTTTTTAATGGGCGTTTATTATCAACGTCCAAGTTAATTAAGGAACTTGCCGCCAGATCTTCACATAAACATACTTTGTTAATTACTTTTAGGATGGCTTCCTTAAGAGAAACTGGGTCTAAGTTTTGTTGTTTTAGTTCTTCAATCTTTCGTTTTTGAAAAAATACTGAGGCAGTACATACTTGTTTTTTTGAATACTCAAGGTTAGATACTAAGTAGCCTTTAGGACAAGGACTGCCAGGTCTGCCATTTTCGAAGCGTTCTAATTTTTGTTTTTCACTTTCTGTTCCACGAACAGTATTGAAAGGAACTCCTAATGGCGATACTCCACTTAAATAAAAATCGTCTTTTCCTGCCTTGCTTACTAACTTACGCGTACTAGGATCTACTTGTGTGACCTCAGGTACTAATAAAAAAGGAGAGGCCCACCCCGTACGATCTAGTTGATATTGAGTCAGCAAGAAGTTGTTTTCTTTAGAGGTACCAATTCCACCTTGTACAGTTATTTCCGTTACTGGAAGGTCAGAAAATAAGGCCTTACCCATTTTAGATAATGTGTTGTTACAGAGTTCGAACATGGTACTTAAAAACTCAGACCGTTTTTCTTTGAATTCTTGAAGAATTGGCCCTAAAATAAAACCGTCAGAAGCAAAAGCATGCCCTCCACAGTTTAGACCAGATTCTATTCGATGTTCTGATATCCAAACACCTTTTTTTGCTAAAAACTTAGCTTGTGTTAACGAAGACCTGAAGTCTGATACCTTCATGATAATTCGTTTTTTGAGAAATCCATTCACGTCAGGGTAAAAATCTTTGAAGTGTGCAATGTAAGCATACAAGCGTCTATTAAATCCTGCAGAAAAAACCATTCCACCCTCAAGTGTACTGTTGGCAAATCCTCTCAAAGCTGATGAGGCGTCTGAAAATTCGGGAGCTACTGGATTACTTTCTTTATCGTAAGGAACGCGATCAAGCTTCGTCATAATGTTTACGTCAATTGATCCTGCTTTAATTTTTGTAAGTAATTGTGTTTTCAACGTTTCTTTTTGTGTTGAATCATTTGTTTTTAACATCGTTAAATAAAGAGCTTTGTCTGAAGAGTACTCAGGAAGCATATTAAAATATTTTCGTAAGTCAGACCCTTCGTCTTCAAATGACTGTGTTTTCATTTCTGAAATTTGCATTTTTACGATGGTATCAACATCATTTAAGTAGGCTGTCATGCGTTTTGCTCGGAAGTCTTCTGAATGTTTTTTTATTGGGGTAAAGCCTAGATTATATTTTTTGGTATATATTTCTCGTATATGTTCACAGAGTTCATCGTCGCACATAGAAATTACTGAACTTATGCCAAATTTTGCGACCTTTAAGGGCGTGTCAATTGTGAAGGCTGTTCCCATTACTGGGATATGAAATGTATGTTCTGTTTTGTTAGTCATCTAAGCAGTAATTATAACTTAGTTTTTATTCTTCCTACAAGGTGTAATTGAATGTGCCTACTTTACTTGTTTTAATGCGCAGTCTAAAATTCACTTAATGACAAAATGTGTTTACTTCTATAGCCTACTTGGCTCTTCCGCAAAACTATAATCACACTAGGATATTTGTAAACTATGTTCAAAGTTATTGCAGTAAAGAAGCCTACCCAAAATACTTATTTTTTTAATAGGTAAAACATAGAAAACTTACTTTTTCTCATGAATTGCTAGGCTTTTTTAGACAAGAAAAACCTATTCTCGAGTGTCAGTTTGGTGACTACAACAAAGACGACCTAGTGATCCTGGCTCAAGCCTTAATACAAAAGAGAATGTATACGTTTCAGGTACTTAACCAAGAGAATTTAATTGATGAGCTACACTACGGCAGCCCTACTCGTTTTATAAATAACTGTGACGGTGATACTTTTCCCAATGTGTCTCACGAGCCTCATTGTTCAATTGGCGCTGGCAAACAAAAATTATAGCCAAATCAAAATGAAATGTCCGGAAAAGCCTGAGTTAAATAGGCTTGAGCAAATGAAGCTTAGTACCAACAGATTGTCTGAGTAAGGATTTATGTTCAGGGGATGATTTATTACAAAAGTCTAGTAAAGCGTTCAATTAGGTTCAAATTAGGTAACTATCGTGGCAAATAAATGGGTTCCTCCCTAGAGGTATTTAACCACGCTTTCTCCAAGGCATTATTTATCAACGGGGCTGATCAAAAGGTATCCTTTTAGAACAGCCCCATCGATTAGAAATTAGACTTTTTTATTTGCAGTCTGCAAATTTTTCAGAGACTTTATCCCAATTAACTACATTCCAAAAAGCAGCTATATAGTCTGGTCTTCGGTTTTGATAGTTTAGGTAGTAGGCATGTTCCCATACATCTAATCCAAGAATTGGCGTACATGGTGCTTCACAACACGTTGCCATTAAAGGATTATCTTGGTTTGGTGTTGAACAAACACAAAGCGATCCATCGCTTTTTACACCTAGCCATGCCCAACCACTTCCAAATCTTGTGGCCGCTGCTGTTGCAAACTTTTCTTTGAAATTGTCTAAGCTATCAAATTGTTTATTGATGGCTTCAGCAAGTTCACCAGTTGGCGTTCCGCCTCCATTTGGAGATAAAATCTCCCAAAATAAACTGTGGTTAAAATGTCCCCCACCGTTGTTTCTTACAGCACCTCTAATAGCTTCTGGAACATCGTTTAAATTTGAAACAATCTCCTTAATGCTTTTAGACTCAAGGTCACTACCTTGAATGGCTGCATTTAGTTTTGCTACATATGCAGCGTGATGTTTGCCATGGTGAATTTCCATAGTTTTTGCGTCAATATGGGGCTCTAAAGCCGCCTTCTCATATCCTAATTCTGGAACTGAAAATGTCATAATTGTCCTCCTTTTAACTTAAGCGTTTGCTTTTTCAGGTTCGAAATAAGTATTCAATCCTTCTTTGTTTGGCTTCATTGCTTCCTCGCCTTCTTGCCAGTTGGCTGGGCAAACTTCGCCATGTTTTTCTGTAAATTGTAGCGCGTCTACTAGTCGTAATGCTTCGTCTACGTTTCTTCCTAATGGAAGGTCATTTACTAGTTGATGTCTTACAATTCCGTCTTTGTCTATTAAAAACAACCCTCGGTAGGCTGCTCCTAATGCTTCGTTTAGAACGTCATAGTCTCTAGAAATTTCTTTGTTAAAGTCTGACAAAATTGGGTAAGTTACCCCTTCTATCCCACCTTGTTTTTTGGGTGTATTTAACCACGCCACGTGCGAAAACCAAGAGTCTACAGAGCATCCTACTAATTGAACATTTTTTGACTCAAATTCAGAAAGCTTTGCTTGAAACGCGTGTAATTCTGTTGGACATACGAATGTGAAGTCGAGAGGATAAAAGAAAAGAACTACGTACTTTCCTTTTAATTGAGAAAGTGTGTATGAGTCTACAACTTCTCCTCCATTTATTACTGCTTTTACGTTAAATTCCGGTGCTTGTTTTCCTACTAATACGGCCATATTATTCTCCTTTCAATTTTAAATAAGTATAACGAGTACTTATTTTAGTTGTTTACGGCTTTAAAGTAAATATTAGCTGATAAGTTTTGTACTGCTTGGCAAATTGTCCCCCCGTAGGGTCCTGTGCTAAACTCTTGCTATTATGGCTAATAGACTAGAGAAGTATTCAGACAATATTCAAGGCCCATATTTTGTAGATATGGACTGTATTGCCTGTGACAATTGTTATTATTTAGCCCCTAACAACTTTTCGCTAACACTTGATTTCGATCATGCTTATGTGATGAAGCAACCCATAAACCCCCAAGAACAAGAACAGTGTCTCGAAGCTCTTAAAGCATGCCCTGTTGACTCAATTGGATACCAAAAACAATGAAAAATTGGACAGCTAAGGAACTATTTAATTCGCTACAACATGTAAAACTTGGTGGGAACACTTGTTTATATACTCTTGAGAAATGTGAAGAATTGGTACCTATTGTTAATTCAATTTTAAAACTTAAACAAGAAAAGAATGCCATCATATTGGCCCACTCTTATGTTGTTCCTGATATTATTCATACGGTAGCTGACTTTGTAGGTGACTCTTATGAACTTAGTAAACATGCTAGAGACTCGTCTGCTGATACTATTGTATTTTCAGCAGTACGGTTTATGGCTGAGTCTGCAAAATTATTAAACCCAGATAAAACGGTGATTGTTCCTAGTGAGCCAAATGGGTGTAGCCTTGCTGACTCTATAACTGGTGAAGATGTAAGAAAGCTTCGCAAACAATTTTCTGACTATACGTTTGTTTGTTACATCAACACGACTGCAGAAGTGAAAGCAGAATGTGATGTGTGTGTGACTTCTTCTAACGTTTATTCTATTATTGAGGCTATCCCCAACGACAATATTTATTTTTTACCTGACCGCTTAATGGGGCAAAATGTGAAAAATGAGCTAGACAAAAAAGGCGTGAAGAAAAACTTAGAGTTTTGGGA
>QFBU01000016.1 GCA_003265975.1 Candidatus Marinamargulisbacteria bacterium SCGC AAA071-K20 | reverse complement strand
CGGTAGGGTTAGGGTTAGGGTTAGGGTTAGGGTCTGCAGCTGCAGATAGTAACGCAAGATGTAATGTGAATTTAGAACAAGTGAAGGTAACTAATGGAGGACGTAGACAACCCATTGGGCCAATAGGCAGTTCTTCATCCACTAAACCAAGCGAAGGAAAATGGTTTTCAAGAGCAAGAAGTGTCTCCAACGTAAATAGGCTGGCGTTAGGGAGGTTGTGTAGTACTGGTACTGCATTTAACCCAGATGAGGTTGAACCAAGGTCAGCAAAGTATTTTTTTAATAAAACGTGTCAAGTTTTTCATACCGTAATTAAAGGAACCACGGCCGGAGTAGGATACTTAGTAGGTCGAGGAGTAGTGGGTTGTATCGGAGGCTTAATAAACATCGGTCTCTCTGCAGCAGCAGGTGTCCTGGAAACAGGTGCACGTATCTTACAAGCTGTAGGTGCTGGAGTAACCTACCTTGGCGGAAAAGGACTCGCAATTTTAGATGCCGAAATTCCAAAAGTGAAAGTAAGACCATTAAGAGGTACCTTGGGTCTACTTGCAGGAGCCCTTACAGGATTAGGAACAATGCTTACACTGAATGGTTGGGAAAAGGCAGCAAGCAACGCTAAAGCGGCATACCATTTTGTAAGGGACCCAGCACCAAACATTTGGGATAATACAGGAACATTCGTTAAAGACTACTGTTTGGGACAAACTCTCTCAGAAGAACATCCCTTACATATTTCATGGGGGGACGGCTCTTTAGAGGCTTTTCACTCCCTTTATAAAGGGACAAATGCGGTTGGAAAGACCCTTTTTAACGTTGGAGAAGACATTAATCTCCTAGACGCTTGGAATTTCAAAGTGGGTGCCGCTATTGGCACAGTAATAACGTCAGGAGCAAATATGGTAGTCGACAGCGCCGTGCTAGCAGTAGGTGATTTTTTAGGAGGATGTAGACATAATCCAATTACTGCGTTGGGTGGACTTTTTGCAGGAGTAAAAACAGGAATTCAAATGAACCTAAGAACAAGAACAGGGCCACAGCAATGGGAGGACCTAAAGACAGTTATTAACAGTGCATTGTCAAACAATGCTGAATCTTTTGAGGCTGCAGGTGATAGATTACGACCCATGCTAGGCCTCATAGAGTAATAGAGATATACTCTAAAAATGTCCACATCACTAAAACAAATACATGCTTGGTTAAACAAATGGGCCCCCGAAAACACCGCCGCTCAGTGGGACAATGTAGGTATCCAAATAGGAGGCCCAAATCAAATTATTAAGTCAGTATTAATTGCACTAGACGTAGACAAAGCGACTTTAAAAACAATGGCTAAAACCAAACCAGATCTAGTCTTAACCCATCACCCCATTTTTTTTAATCCCTTATCGTCAATTGATTACTCCAACGACATGGGCCAAATACTAAGTCATTTTTTTAAAACTAAAGCAACATTATTAAGTGCGCACACAAACTTAGACCTAGCTGCAGACGGAGTAAACGACACCTTCATTAAAGCCTTTGGTCTAAATCCAAAAAATAGAAAGCCAATAGCCCAAGGTTTCGGAAAAATAGTTAATGTTAAAAAAAAGGTAAAAGATCTTGCAAAAATAATGCCATGTACAATTCAAGGTGACACCTCAAAAAAAGAAGTCTCTAAAATTGGATTTTGTTGCGGAAGTGGTCATGGGCTAGTAATGGCATTACCATCACAAGACATCGACTGCTTCATAACAGGCGAAATAAATTACCACGACCACGTATTTTGCGACATGAATAACATAACCGTCATTACAGTAGGGCATAAAGAATCAGAAGATGTGGTCCTTCCAATAATCAAACACAAATTATCGTCATCTTTTCCAAGCTTAAAAATTGAAATCGTGGGGTAGCCCTTTACTTGATCAAAATTAGTCTTAATCGTATAGTGAGCTCATGCATTTTTTAGACAAGATTACACCTAAACAACGTCGCATCATTCTCTTTATCTATGACATTTGTGCCGCATTTGCCACAATTTCGGTTTCCTTTTCTTTTTTCTATCCAATCGCCACAATCCCACTTATTATTAAAGCAACGTGGTGGGTTTTTGCTTTAAATGTAGTTATCAGACTTACTTCTAACTATATCTTCCATCTCTACGATTTCTTATGGCGATATGCCTCTACCAAAGAATTTGTGAACATCGTTAAGTCAGTCAGTTTAAGTACATTAATTATTGTCTGTATTCTATTTATGACAAAAGGATTCCCCTATCAAAAACGCATTCTCTTAATAGACTGGGCGTTCAATATTTTATGTATAGGATCCTTAAGAGCTGGGCTAAAAATTTATAGAGACTATATTGTGTCTAAATCAAAAGCAAAAGAAAAAAAGAAAAAAAGAGTCATTATAATTGGTGCTGGTGATGGTGCTGTTATGATAGCCAGAGAGCTAGTAATGAGCTCAAAACTAAACTACAAACTAGTTGGATTTGTTGACGATAAACCCAATAAAGTAGGCCAAATTATCTATCAAGCCCCTGTATTAGGCCTCACATCGGAACTTCCTAGACTAGTCGAAGAAAAAAATATTGACCAAGCCATCATTGCCATTCCGTCAGCACCAGGAAAAGACATAAGACGTTTAATGAAAATTTGTGAAGAAACAAAAGTCGACTTTAAAATTACACCGGGACTTTCGGACATTATTGGTGACAAAGTTAGTATTAACCAACTAAGAGATGTGAAAATTGAAGATCTTTTAAGACGCCCAGTAATCAATTTAGACTTAAGTGCCATTTCAGAATATCTAACAGACCGAGTTGTATTAATTACAGGAGGGGGAGGGTCTATCGGGTCAGAACTTTGTCGACAAATTAAGCGCTTTTCACCAAAAACCTTAGTGATGATCGACAAAGACGAAAACTCTATGTACCACATTCATCTTGAACTAAGTAATCAATCACACCAAAGTACAGACCTAGTCCCCATTGTTACGGACGTTAAAAACAAGTCGCGCTTAATGAAATACTTTCATAAATACAAACCAGACATCGTTTTTCACGCCGCTGCGCACAAACACGTTCCTTTAATGGAAAGAAACGTACAAGAGGTCATTGAAAATAATATTTTAGGAACAAAAAACCTACTCGAGTTATCTGAAGAATTTCTGGTAAAAGACTTCGTATTAATATCAACAGACAAAGCAGTGAACCCAATGAACGCCATGGGAGCCACCAAGCGACTATGCGAGGTACTAGTACAAAGCGCTGCAAAAACAAGTAAAACAAAAATATCAGCGGTACGATTTGGAAACGTTTTAGGTTCAACCGGCAGCGTTGTACCCTTATTTAAATCACAAATTGCTAAAGGGGGTCCGGTTACGGTAACTCATGACTCTATGACTCGTTTTTTTATGACTATTCCTGAGGCGGTAAGTTTAGTAATTCAAACAGGCGCTCTGAGTCAGGGTGGAGAAATTTTTATTCTAGATATGGGAGAACCTATAAAAATAATTGACCTTGCAAGAGATCTAATACATTTGTCAGGATTTGAAGAAGGCAAAGACATGGACATAAAAGTGGTTGGGCTAAGGCCCGGGGAAAAAATTCATGAAAAACTATTTTTCGACAAACGATCAATTTCAAAAACATCTCACAAAAAGATTTTTGTTACAGCGCCATCTAATTTTGACCAAGATAAAGTAAAAAAGTTAATTGATGAATTACTACTTTCCTGCGTAAAAAATACAGCAGAAGAATCTAAATCTTTATTAATTGAAACAGCAAACGCGTTTAATCCAGAAGAAAAAAAAAGTACAAAAACCTCTTAATTTAATTACTTAAATGTTTAGAGGGTGTAGACATATACTTTTGTACATAGTCTTTCACAGCGTGTTCAAGAGACGTAAATGGTTTTTTGTAACCCACACTTCTCAATTTAGCCATAGTCGCTTCTGTATAGTATTGATACTGATTTTTTAGAGAGTCGGGCATCTCGATATACTCAATAGAAGGAGGTATATCCATTGCTAAAAATAGTGCATTGGCCAAGTCATTCCAAGTACGTGCTGACCCTGTACCAACATTAAAAAGTCCCGATATCTTAGGATTTTTATATAGCCACCACATAACATCCACACAATCTTTAACGTAAATAAAATCTCGTTTTTGCCCACCATCTTCAAAATCAGGGTGGTAAGACTTAAACAGCTTCATTTGCTTAGTATGCCCTACTTGGTCAAATGCTTTACAAACCACACTTCTCATATCCCCTTTGTGATATTCATTAGGGCCAAATACATTGAAAAATTTAAGACCTACTAAGTTTTCAGCCCAATCTTGTTGCTGAGCAGTGAGGTCAAATAAGTGTTTTGAGTAGCCATACCTATTGATGGGTTTTAGTTTAACTAAGTTCTTTTCATTATCCTCAAAACCCTCTGAGCCATTTCCATAAGTGGCAGCGCTAGAGGCATACATAAAGTAACTATGATTCTGTAAACACCATTTAGCTAAAATTTGAGTATATTTAAAATTATTTTCCATTAAGAAATCCATGTCGGTTTCAGTGGTTGCCGAACAAGCGCCAAGATGAAAAATGGCATTTATGTTGAAGTCAAAATCCTCTTTGAGGAGTCGTTGAATAAATTCGTCACGGTGAAAATAGTTTCTATAGCGTAAATTAACCAAGTTTTCCCACTTCGTAGAATCATACAAGTTATCCACTATAATTATGTTGTCAAATCCTTCTTGATTTAACTTCCATATAAATGAACTACCAATAAATCCAGCCCCGCCGGTAACTACTATCATAAACGCCTCCGTGAATTCAATAAGATAACATGCTATCGTTATACTAGCTATGATTACAGCAAACCCTGGTGACTCTGTTACAGTCCACTATACCTTAACATTTAGAGACGGGACTATCCTGGCTACAACCAGAAATCAGGACCCCATTACGTTCGTTTTAGGAAAAAAAACCTTTTTTAAAGGATTTGAAAAGGCTATTGAAGGGATGTCTATAAATCAGCTTAAAAAAACTACAATTGCTGCTAAGAATGCCTTTGGAGAAAAAGACAGCTCCCTGATATTAGACTATCCAAGAGAAAAAATTCCTGGTCACATTTTATTAGAAGAAGGTAAAAAAATTGAAATTACCCAAGAAGATGGCACCGTGATTGTAGTAAAAATAGATAAAATTGAAGACGATAAAGTCATTTTAAACGGAAACCCTGAACTAGCAGGCCAAGACCTCCAGTTATCGGTAGAACTTGTAGACCTTTCAATTGAGTAGTGAACAACTCGCCTACGCTAAAGGGCCGCTCTTATTCAAGCGTTGACCAAACAGGCTAAAAAATTTATAATTAGTTGTTTACTAGAAGGGGCACCTTTTAATGCACTTAGAAGTGGGCTCTCCCACTTTTTTTTATATTTAGACCACGAGAAGGGGTTAGACGATGATAGTAATTGATAACTTAATGCAAGTTGCAAACCAAATAGAAACCGAGCGGGGCGTTACAAAAGAAGTTCTATTCTCGGCAATAGAGCAAGCAATAGTATCTGCCTGTAGAAGAAAATTGCCTGAAGAAGCCTTAGTTGAAGCTGTTTTAAACTCAGACTCAGGCGAAGTCACTATTTACCGAATATTTAATATTGTAAAAGAAATTGAGGACGACTCATTTCAAATGACACCTGCTGACGCCAAAAAAAGAGGGCGTTCTACTAAAGAGGGTGAAGACTACAAAGAAGTTATGGAAATTCCAGACCTTGGACGTATTGCTGCTCAAACTGCAAAGCAAGTTATTATTCAACGAATTCGTGAAGCGGAAAAAGAATCTGTGTATGACGAATTTAAAGTAAAAGAAAATCGTGTTATTACAGGTACAGTCCAACGAATTGAAAATCAAAATTACCTAGTAAATTTAGGAAGAACCGAAGCCGTACTACCTGTACGTGAGCAAATTCCTGGAGAAAGATTTAGCGTAAAAGAAAAAATAAAGTTATTTGTAGTAGAAGTAGAAAAAGGAACTAGAGGAAATTACATTAAAATTTCTCGTACTCACCCAGGACTACTTCGTTGCTTATTTGAACTAGAAATTCCAGAAATTGAAGACAAAATTATTGAGATTATGTCAGTAGCCAGAGAGCCTGGTAAAAGAGCTAAAGTAGCCGTTAAAACAAACAATCCAGCTATCGGAGCTGTAGGTACTTGTGTTGGACAAATGGGTGGAAGAATCCAAAGTATCATCAAAGAATTAGGAAACGAAAAAATTGATGTTTTAGAATGGGACGAGAATCCTAAAGTATTTGTTGCCAATGCGCTTAAACCAGCTCAAGTTACTCAGGTGGTCGTTACTAACGCTGACGAAAGAGAAGCCGTTGTAGTTGTTCCTAGCGATCAATTATCTCTAGCTATTGGAAAACAGGGGATCAATGTAAGACTTTCAGTTAAATTAACCGGCTGGAAGCTAGACATTATGAAAGAAGAAGAATACAACGAAAAAGCCATGGACATTTCAAGTGAAAACAATATGTCCATATTAGACAAAATTCAAAAATCTAAAGATCTAGAGAATAGCGGTTTTGTCGAAGGCAATAGCGAAAATTCATTAGCAGCCGCCTTAGCAAAAGCAAGTTCGGGTAATGATGATTCAGAAGCAACAGATGCACCAATCGGTGGACTTGGCGAATTAGCCGCAAAAATGGCAAAGGCGTCTAAACAACAAGCAATTGAAGCGGTAGAGTTAAAGGTGTCTGATCTAGCTAAACAACTTAGCATGAAAACAGCCGAACTTATTGAAGAAGCAAAATCATTTGGTGTTGAAATCTCTTCAAACCGAGCCAAGCTTGATCCAGATCAAGTCGCTAAAATTAAGGAGAATATTTCTTGAAATTAACAGAATTAGGAAACCAATTAAGCTTAACCCAAGACCAACTATTTACGTTTTTAAGAACGTCTAACATTCGCCTTAAAAAAGGGGCAAAGGTAGATCCGGGTACAGCCACCCGTATAAAAAAACTTTATTTTGCTTCTCAACAAAGCAATGAGTCTGACAATGTAGACGCTGCACCTAAAAAAGTATGTATCAGAGAAAAAACGCTTCGTGTAAGTGAGCTAGTAGAAGTACTTAAAACATCGCTTTCACAGGTAATGCGTGTTTTTCTTGAACGTGGAATGCTTTTAAATATTAATTCAGAAGTAGACCAAGGTGTCATGAAAGAAGTCGGGAAAGCATTAGAAATTGAAGTTGAGTTTGAAGACACAGTAGAAGAAGAAAAAATTGGACTTAAGACAAAAATGCTTGAACTTGAACAAGAAGCAGAAGACAACGCAACTAACTTAATGGAACGTCCTCCAGTAATTGCAGTTATGGGTCACGTTGATCACGGAAAAACGTCTCTTTTGGATTCATTAAGAGCCTCAAACACAGTGGCACGTGAAGCTGGTGGAATTACTCAGCATATTGGAGCTTACCAAATTACTTACGAAGACAAGAAATACACTTTCTTGGACACTCCAGGTCATGAAGCCTTTACGTCAATAAGAGCAAGGGGAGCGCAAATTACAGATATTGCTGTACTTGTTGTTGCCGCTGACG
The DNA here is from genome assembly GCA_003265975.1 of Candidatus Marinamargulisbacteria bacterium SCGC AAA071-K20. Lineage (GTDB taxonomy): Bacteria > Margulisbacteria > Marinamargulisbacteria > AAA071-K20 > AAA071-K20. The sequence goes on along the minus strand of QFBU01000016.1, from coordinate 20,140 downwards.
AAGGTGTAAAGCCTCAAACACTCGAAGCTATAGACCATGCACAAGCAGCTGATATTCCTATTATTGTTGCTATAAACAAAATAGATAAACCAGAAGCCAACGTAGAAAACTGTAAAACACTATTATCGCAACATAATCTTCTTGCTGAAGACTGGGGTGGAAAAATAGTGATGGTTCCATTATCGGCTAAAACAGGAGAAGGAATTCCTAATCTTATAGAAATGATTGGTCTTGAAGCTGAAATGTTAGAACTTAAAGCAGAAAAAACTGGATTTTCAAAAAGTGTTGTAATCGAATCACATCTGTCTAAACAAAAAGGACCAGTTGCAACGGTACTTATTAAAACAGGATGTTTGAAAATTGGAGATAACTTTGTTGTGGGTAGTTCGTTTGGGAAAATCAGAGCTATTTTTGATGATCAAGGAAAAAATATTAATGACGCTGATCCAGGTCGCCCAGTAGAAATATTAGGGCTTTCAAGAGTTCCAGATCCAGGTGATATTCTTGAAATCTTTGCATCAGAAAAAATATGTCGCGAAAAAGCTGAAGTAGAGGAACTTAGACTTGCCTCAGAATCGCAAGAAGGTAAACAAAATCTGTCTATGGAAGCACTGTCTCACCGAATAGAAGCTGGTGATGTTAAGACGCTTAATATCGTTCTCAAAACAGATGTTAATGGTTCTTTAGAAGCCATTAAATCTTCAATTGGAAAAATTGATAACAGAGAAGTAACTATTAATATGTTGCATGCCTCAACTGGAAACATCACAGAAAATGACGTTATGTTAGCAAAAGCATCTTCGGGACTAGTCATTGGATTTCAAGTATCTACAAGTAACGAAGCTATTAAGTTAGCTGATGAAGCTGGTCTTATTATTAAAAACTATAAAGTGATCTACGAAGTAGTTTCTGATATAGAAAAACTAATTAAAGGTTTATACAAACCTGAGTTTGAAGAAGTAAACATTGCTGAATTAGAAGTAAGACAAAAATTTAAATTTTCTAAAGTTGGAATTATTGCAGGATGTCATGTACTTTCTGGTAAAATTTCTAGAAATTCAAAAGTCAAAATTATTCGTGAAGGTAACGAAGTTTATAACGGAGATATCAATTCACTAAAACGATTTAAAGAAGATGTTAAAGAAGTGTCTTCTGGATATGATTGTGGTTTAGTATTCGAAAAGTTTTCGGATATCAACGAAGGTGACTCTATTATCGGATATGAAGTTCGACAGAAAGCAGTAGTATAAAACAATGGTTAGAGTAGATCGCTTAGCTTCAGTTCTTCGATCAGAAATTTCATCTATCTTAAGCAAAAAAATCAATGATTCAAGAATCGGGTTTATTAGTATCACCGAAATAAAAATTTCAAAAGACATGACACAGGCCCAAGTATATTATTCTCAATTTGGATCTGAAGAAGATAAGTTAAAAACTAAAAAAGGACTACAGTCTGCGAGTCCTTTTATTCAATCAGAGCTATTTAAAGTTATTAATATTCAAATAATTCCAAAAATTCACTTTCAATTTGACCCTTCTATTGAACGTGGAGTGGATTTAGTTAATAAAATAAACGAGTTATAATTCAATTATGTTTACGAATGAAGAGATTGAAGAGCTCAGCTCAGCGGTAGATAACTGTAAATGTGCACTTATAGTCACTCACAAGTTCCCAGATCTTGACGCCATTGGATCATCACTAGCCCTATACCATCAGCTATTAAAAAAAGGGAAGCGCGTCACACTTTATTCACCAAACCGGCTCGACAAACAGTTTTATTTTTTACCAGGTGCAAAAAACTTTAAAACAAACATCCTTAAAGTGCCTACTCCTGACATTATATTTGCTCTAGATTCTGCAAGAAAAGAAAGAATTGATGGACACGAGGAAATTGATAAATATTTGTCCGCTCCCATTTTCAATATTGACCATCATCACGACAATCCTAAGTATGGCGCCAAAAACATTATAAAAGACATTTCTTCTGTAGGTGAGCTATTAAGCCACTTATTTAATGAGCTAAACTGGGAAATTACTACGCCAATGGCTAGTTGTTTATATGCTGCAATTTGTTTCGACACCGGTCGATTTGCACATAGTAATGTCACTGAAGATACATTTAAAATGGCTGCGCAATTAAAGAAAAGTGGTGCAGACACAAGTCTTATTGCAGAGTATATGGACGAAAACAAAAGCCTAGATGACTTCAAACTCATTAGCCTGTCTACAGACCGTGCTGTATTAAATAAGGACTTAAATTATGTTTACACTACAATTCCAATTCAACATACTAGAACATCAGTTAAAGTAATCGACTTTCTCCGACTTTTAAAAGGGTTTGAAGTTATTTTAGTCTTTCAAGAACTGGAGCGTAGAAAAGTGAAAATAAGTGTCCGATCAAAAAAAGATACAGACGTAAGTGCCTTTGCCGCCAAATTTGGTGGGGGTGGCCATAAAAAAGCCGCAGGAATTTTACTTTTAAAAAGTTTAGAAGACTCTGTAAATACTATTATCCCAGCGCTCAATGAGTACCTAAGTGATGAACCAACAGAGTAATCCTAGTTCTAACGGTAATGTTCTTGTAAATAAGCCCCCAGGCTTATCGTCGTTTCAATGCGTTAAAAAAGTAAGATACGAAACCCAAGTAAAAAAAGTGGGTCACGCGGGTACTTTAGATCCTTTTGCCAATGGACTATTAATTATCGCCGTCGGCAAGTCATTTACTACTCAGATTAATAAAGTAGTAGATATGCCAAAAACATATTGGACCTCTATGATTTGTGGCGTAAGTACAAATACCTTAGACAGTTATGGAGAGGTAACTAAGGTAGAGCCCCTAGAGAAAATGCCAACAACAGAAGAAATCAACACTGTATTACAGTCTTTTCTTGGTAAACAAGACCAAGTTCCACCAGCTTTCTCAGCAAAAAAAATTCAAGGTCAAAGAGCCTATGATTTAGCTAGAAAAAATATTGAGGTTGTACTTGAACCTGCAAAAATTGAAATATTAGAGATAGAATGTCTAAAAGTTAGGGAGTCAAAGTTCCCTGAAATTCAATTTAAAATATCCTGTTCAAAAGGAACATATGTCAGAAAATTAGTTGAAGATATTGCGGCTAAGCTAAACACCATAGCCTACACCAAAGACCTGATCAGAGAAGCAATCGGATCTTTTAATTTAGACGACAGTTTAGACTATACTAACCTCACAAGAGATAGCCTTCAAGAATACTGTCAATTATATGGCCGAAATTAATTTTTTATCTAAACCAACTAACCCCATTCAAACCCTAGGACTTGGCGTATTTGATGGATTTCACTTAGGACACAAAGCGCTGTCAAATAATTGCGATGCACTGTTAACATTTTATCCACATCCTGAATTTGTTTTACGAAAAGACACAACTTTAAAATTATTAACCACAATAGAAGAACGTAAAGCTATATTTAAAAATATGTTTATTATTGAGTTTACAAAAGACTTTTCAAAGTTAACAGCCACTCAGTTTTTAGAAGACGTTATTAAAAAAGAAATAAATCCCAAAAAAATAATTGTAGGATACGACTTTTGTTTTGGATATAAAAGAGAAGGGGACTTGTCTCTACTAAAAGACTGGGGTACTAAAAATAACATTGAAATAGAAACCATAGAACCTTTTAAGCATCATGGCGTCATCGTTAAAAGTTCGCACATCAGAGAGAGCTTGAAAGAGGGGCGATTTGATGAGGCCATCGCAAACTTAGGGCATCCTTACTTGATAAAAGGAGAAGTTGTAGAAGGCGAGAATAGAGGGAGTAAAATTGGCTTTCCTACTGCTAATGTACAGGTAGATGCAAAAAAACTAGTACCGGCTTCAGGTGTATATGAAGGCACTGTATTTTACCAAGATCAAAAACTTAAAGCCGCTATTTACATAGGAAAAAAACCTACTTTTGGTAATTTTCAAAAACATATCGAAGTCCACATTCTAAATTTTAACAAACAAATTTATGGTGACATATTGTCTGTATGGTTATGCAAGAAAATTAGATCTGAGAAAAAATTCAACTCTACACAGGACTTAATAAATCAAATACAAAAAGATGTTAAAAGTATTATCTAATTGGTTTGGTGCCTGTAGAATAAAAACCATACCAGCAGCTATATGCCCAATAATTATTGGCTCGACTTTAGCATCGAGTTTAGATATTCCAAGCTTAATCTTAATCTTAATTTCAGCTGTATTAATACAAATAGCAACTAACTTAGCCAATGACTACTTTGACTATAAAAACGATGCAGATACTCCAGACAGGCTAGGGCCGGTGCGTGCTACTACAGCTGGCTTGATTTCAGCGGAATCCATGAAGAAAGGTATAATCATCACCTTCAGCTTAGCTTTTATAGTGGGACTATTTTTAGTTGCTAGGGGAGGCTGGCCTATTTTGATTATAGGTTTAAGCAGCATTTTAGCCGGCCTATTATATACAGGGGGACCGTATCCTTTAGGGTATAACGGCCTGGGCGATATTTTTGTATTGTTATTCTTTGGCCCCATAGCAGTGGCAGGGACAGTATATTTGAACAGCTTTGAGTTTTCACGTGAAATCATTTTAATTGGCTTAGCTCCAGGCTTATTATCAACAGCGATATTGGCCATAAATAATTTGAGAGATGTTGATGAGGATAGAAAAACAGGCAAAAGAACATTAGCGGTTATTTTGGGGTCGTCGTTTGCAAAGTGGGAGTACGTCGTTTGTGTGATAACCGCTGTAGCTATTCCCATAATTATAAAAGCCTCTCAAGGGGCATTGAGTTATAGGGTGATGATTATTTTAATTACTCTTATTCCAACAGTTCCATTAATAAAAACAGTGTTTACCAAAAAGGGTAAAATATTAAACGGTGTATTAGCAAAAACGGGCTTGGTAATGGTGATGTATGCAGGACTTTTCTATGTTGCTTATTAATATACCCAGCTAGGAGGGGTTGCAGGACATTGATTTTGTCTAAGGGGCGCCGCATAGTCTTTAGGCTGCTTAGTAAGCTGACCTAGCGCGCAATATACTAACGCTGATCCTATTCCAAAATTCTGATTAGCGCCCCCATTGAAACATTGCATTGTATTATAAGTGCGACTTATCCAAGGCCCAGTTACAAATTTAACAGTAGAAAGCCCCATACTAATAATATTTGAGACGGGGGTTTTGATAATTCTAAGACTCTTCTTACCGGCATTAAACATTAAAAACTGTAGTAAATTCTTCATAGCGGCTTGTGCTGGGTCGCCACTGCTTTAACACTTTTAGTAGCTCGAGCCGTAAAATTATAGACGCTATTATAGAAAATATTCACAAGATTATAATAGTTAAGGGTCGAAATACAGTGGGTTACCTAAAGAGCCGAGCTAGATTTTCTCGATGACTAGCCCCGCAGAGCACTACAGAGGAGGCTTTTGCATTAGACACAATGGTGTCTTTCCATTTTTGTTCCCTAATAAGGCAGGAAGCATCCGAAATCCGGTTTAATATTGTGGGGGACTCTACATAAGCTGAGGGGGCTGAAAATCGCTTACTTTCTGAATGTCGAGAGCGATCTGACAGGATAGATTCAAAATCAGGGATATACTTCTTCATGATTTCAAAAGAAGTATCCCACTTTTCTTTAGAATTACCGTCTTTACTAATAACGTATTCCTTAAACTCATCCACATTGTTTCCGTCATATTTCCCTTCTCCTAAAAAGAAATGAAGCATTGCCGCTGATCTATTAGCCGTACAAAACTCTTTGGGGCTAAAGTCCATCTCGTCACTCAGCCATTCGTCTGTGCAGTCAATAATTTCTTCAGTAATTGAGTGAGGTTCCATATTGTACACATCACAATCAGCATTTTGGGCAAGAGCTCTACGCGCTGCAAAGTTCATTTCTGAGTCAGTATTTGTTGGACTAAGTCTAAAGTTTTGTAACGTTGTTTGAAATAGTAATGGATCAATAACTTTTTGTTGAGGGGTAAGTCGTGGATTTCCCATCCCCATTTCTAAAAAAACGGTATTGGGTTTTTGTTCACGTATTACTAATTGAATACAGGTAAGTAAAGTAGCTTCATCATTAGACCTTGATTTGCCAATAGATTTGGTATGCTGAACACCAAAAATGGTGATAGATTTTCCACCTACAGTTACTTTAGACTGACCACACTCAGCCGGCAGCACGGGTTTAGACGCTTTAAATGAATCCAAAATAAAGTTGATTAACTCTTTTTGTAGTCGAGGCTCACGTTTAACTTTAAGTTGAGACAGATATTCTTTCGCCCACAGCACATATTTAGGAGTAGACCCGCCACAGGCTTTAAATTGCCTCTCAACATTAGAATGAATCCTAAATTTATTAGAGTCAGAGCTATAAGAATGCCTTAATTGTAAAGAGATAGAAATACTATTGTCCATTTACTTATTGTACACACACTTCTTTAGAGCTAAACATAGTTTCGGTGCCTCAATTACGGGGCGCTAACTCTTCAGAGATTAAGGGAGCATTGCTATTCTTCATATATCCTGACTACTTTGGTTTAAGTAAGGGGGGTGTATTGACCTATAGTGACTCTCGGCAAGTAGACGTATTTAATTTATGTGATCTGATAAAAGAAGAGCGACTCACTAAGCTTAGCTTAAACGAAGATCATCACCTATTCCGAGTTGTTGAAAATACTCAAAAAATTTCTGGAGATATTGCAGAAGTTGGATATTTTCAAGGAGGGTCCTCTAAAAGTATCTAAAAGACTACAAAAACATTTTCTTCTACAAGGGAATTTTCCTAAGTACTTCTGAGCCCATCAAAAATATCTCTTTTTCATGTGTCGTGTTGGATGTCGATTTATACTCGAGTACCCTTGATTCATTAAAGTATTTTTACAGTAGACTTAATACTGGCGGAGCAATTATTTCACACGACTACATATCAGCTAAAGGTGTAAGAGACGCCTTTGATGAATTTTTCTCTGACAAACCTGAAGCTATTTTTGAAATTTCAGGCTCTCAATGCCTGGTTGTTAAACACTAAGCGTTTTCCAATTCTTGTTTTACTATTAATACATAGTCTCGTATTTTCTAATATGGTATAGTTGGTACTCACAATTCAAAGGAGCCAAATTATGTCACAAGTACCTGAAATAAATTTTAAAAGTATTCCAAAATCGTTAATAATTCTAGCTGGGTTATTTTTCTTACTTCCCTCAGCATTCGTCATTATCGATGCCGGGCATGTTGGAGTAGTAAAAAAACTAGGAGCGGTTCAGTCTGAGCCTTTAACTGAAGGGTTCCATTTTAAAACGCCATTTATAGACAAAATTGTTGAGGTAGATGTTAGACTTCAAACGATAAGAAGTTCTGCTCTTTCTGCTTCAAAAGACTTACAAACCGTAAAAACAGTTGTAACAGTACAAGGGTCATTAATGCCTACACTAGCACCAATAATGTATCAAAAAGTTGGTAGTATACAAGCAATTAATCTAACAATTATTCAGCCAGCTATTAAAGAATCAGTAAAAGCTATTACTGCCAAATACACAGCAGAAGAATTGGTAACAAGACGTGGCGAAGTAAAAATTGAAATACAAAAATCAATCCAAAGCTTTATAGACACAACCCTAGATAATAAGAAAATTAAAAACGGAATTGAGATAGCAAACGTCGCTATTACGGACTTTGATTTTTCAGATGAGTTTAACCGGGCCATTGAATTAAAGGTAAAAGCAGAACAAGAAGCATTACAAGCTAAAAACGAAAAAATAAAAAGAGTAACCCAAGCTGAAGCTGCTGCCGCAGAAAAGAAATTAGCAGCTGACGCCAGTGCCTACGAAATAACAGCAGGTTCAAGAGCAAGAGCAGACGCCATTAAACGAGAAGCTCAAGCACTTAAAGGTAACCCAGCGCTAATCCAATTAAGATTAGCAGAAAAATGGGACGGTAAATTACCAAAATTCAATGGTAGTTCAGCAGTACCTTTCATAAACATAAACGACAAAGACTAGAGTATTGCCCCTAAGAAAAATCTAGAAAAGATATAATCAACCGTACAAACTGCGTAGTAGTTAACGGTTGATTATTGGGGTGCTGATTATGCCAAACTTTTTCATTCTTTGCTTGTCTCTTTAAAAACTGAATCATAAATCGCTCAATTAAACGTTTCTCGTTTACAGAATATCCTTAAATGATATGGGCTCTTAATATATTAAGTGCCAATTGTCTGAATTGAGTACCTCTTTTTGATTTAACTCTATATCCTACATGTAAAATGACATCCAAATCATAATGCTCCGTCATTCTTTTTACAGTTTTTTTTGTGATAACCAAACCGTTTCTTTGTCCCAGCGTACATGAACTATTTACTGGGCTAAAAAAAAAGTAGAAAAAACAAAAACCCAAAAATACCTCCACTAAACATCAACTATTTCTTCATAAATTTGAGAAGTGGGCGCGCCCACCATCAAAACCGTCTAAACGCTTCACAGGCTCAAATAGGCGAACGTGAAGACTACTAATGTAGTTAAACGTTTGGTTATATGAGTCTGTGGAGTGTTTAGATGGTTTTGGTGGTGGGCGATACTGGGGTCGAACCAGTGACCTACGGCTTGTAAGGCCGGTGCTCTACCAACTGAGCTAACCGCCCGAAAAGGGAACCCTATTGTACCCCAACCATTTCTTCTTTTACAAGTCTGATAGTTGTACCTTATAATACCCCAATGAATTCAAGCACTAAAACGGCCCAATCGTTTGCACGTGCCTCAGACACATACGACAACTACGCAGAAGTACAAACTACAGTTGGAAATAGGCTAATTAAAAAAATACCAGATATAAAACCAAGCCATATAGTAGATTTTGGCTGCGGCACCGGTAAAAGTACCCAAGCTCTGGCCAATCGTTTTCCTGAGGCGCTAATAACTGCCACTGACATCAACCAAAGCATGGTCTCATGCGCCAAAAAAAAGCATCCCGCACCTAATATTACCTATTCTGTAGCAGATATTGCTGAACTAAGCCTTACAGGCAAAGAATCTCTAATATTCTCAAATGCCGCTTTACAGTGGGTTCCTAATTTAGAAAAGGTGTTTACGACAATTGCCTCCACTAAATCTCCACAATCTGTACTAGCAGTATCGTTATTTGGGCCCCAAACATTCCATCAACTTAAAATGTGCCTAGAAATAGTATTTAAAACCCCGATTCTACTGCCTGCCAATTCCTTTCACGACGCCCTGTATATTCAAAATATTGCTCAAAAACACTTTAAATCAGTGGCCCTAGACCAAGAAATAATAACCGTACAGTTTCCCACTATAAAAAGTCTGTTTGAGTCTATAAAATATACTGGGACAAGAGGTAATGGTATTCAATTAAATAAATCGTGGACACGTAGAGACTTTACCAATTTAGAGCAATGCTTCCTAGAAAATTACGTTGGGGTCCAAATTAGTTATCAATTATTCTATTTAATAATTAAAGATTAATTATAAATAACTTCAAAGGTAATACTTGTCACAACATTGTTAGTATTTTGAACTTCTTGCACAGACGCGATCCAATGATGCCCTCCGCCTCCAGAATTTCCACCACTCCAACGTGAAGTAAGCCTGGGTACAAGTGTAACTCGACCACTACGTGGGATTAGGTCAGGATCAAAGGCAATGGAATGATGTCTTTTTAGTTCTATTAAACGATCCCTAGTGGTTTGATGCGCCACGTCTTCAAGAGTGATACTTTCAGGTATAGTTAATATATTTCTTAACGCCATCGCTTCCCCTTTTACCCTATTCCATCCTAATCGATTAACAGAAAGGGTTATAAATTGGGCTTCGGTAGTAAATCGATCTTTACGATGAGAATTATTAACTACTTGAGCTAATTCTTCAGCGGTAAAATCTCTATCTGCTTCGTCAAAAGCTCCTCGCACAAGCTGTGTTACCGCGCCTTCATTTAAAGTCATATCTCTAGAATACCTATGAGTATTAATGACCGTTGTAAAGAATGGGTGTTTACCAACCGTAATGAGTCTATTTACATTTGAAAAACTTTGATTTCCAAATATTACCGTCATTAATTTAGCATAAATTTCCCCAGTGTCTTCTTGACCCGTGATAGAAAAACCTATAGTTGTTAAAAAGGTCCGTAATGGGTGGGCGTCAGTCGCATTGATACAAGTATGAGCCCCCTCTCCTAAACGTTGCCTGTAAGTGGTCAAAATATTATTTAATAAGCCTTTTAACAAGTCTTTTTGAAATCCATTCTGTGCTAATTGACGCGCTGTTAAATTTTGTATATTTCTTGCATTGCTAATGTCTATCCCTCTGGGGTTTGTATCTGCCGATGCTAAGTCTTGCTGAAGAGCAGGTGACCTCACGAATAAAGACAAAAAAGTATCTAAATAACAGCCATTAGTACCCGTAAAAATATCAGAACGTAACATGTTCTTGCTAATTAAACCTAATAAGTCGTGAATAGTTTTAGTTTTAAAAGTTTTTTTAGATTGTGGGTTATTACATCCAGACTCCATTCCCCACGGTAAAGTTAGTGACGAGCCTAATGCTGAGTACATCCCCTCAGCATTCGCACGATCAACAGTAGTAATATCCATACTGCAAGTATGCAATTTTTCTGAAATTTCGTTGCAGGCATCTCTAAATTCAGCATGCCTAGACTCATTATTTAACATCTTTAAATAAAGCGATTTAAACTCGGCCGCTTTTACTGAATCGTGTGGGGGTAATTTTGGTAAAGGCAAATCCGTAATTTCAGGCTCAGGGTCAAAATTTAATTGTCTTGCTACACTTTCCAAGTCTAGTTCACTAGGAGTTAAAAAACTGAATAATGAGAAATTATATACCTCCCTCAAATTTCCAAAAGTAGCAAAATTATTTTTCTTAATAGGCGGTTCAGTCTTCATGGGCGAGAAAAAAGGTTTTTCTGAGCTCGGGAATTTCCTTTTAAGATAAAAAAGACTAGGGATTATTACTGACAAAGCAGCGGTAACTTTTGGAAATAAAAATAGTGGTCTTCTAAATAAAACTAATCCTAAGAATCCAATCAGAGGTTTTCTATTAACAAATAGTTTTCTGGCTGCACCACGAAGAATATTATAATTAGTATTGTCTTCATAGGGACGTAATAGGTACGTTGATGGGCTGAGCGCATGGTGAACTCTTCCTAAGAAGTTAGTAATATTTGACCCAAATTCTCCTAGTTTAGTATATAGGGTTGGGGTATTATAACTATTAGCGATGATTTTAAGCATTAAATGTCTCCTAAAAGTTTCTTTAGTATATAGTTATCGTATATTTTTATAGATAAATTTCATAAAACAATGCAAATCAACAAACAAAATATTATTTTTATTTCCGGAACAGATACAAACGTAGGGAAAACGTATATTACGGGCTTAATTGCACAGCAGTTACAATCCAAAAAATGCTCTACTATCACCCAAAAATGGGTCCAGTCCGGATCAACGGACTACGATGATATCAACGAACATCTCAAATTACAAAATAAACCATTTAGTGAAATAGCTCCGTTTATTAATGCGGTCTGTCCGTACCTATTTAAATTTCCAGCCTCTCCACATTTAGCCGCACAGGTAGAAAATAAAGAAGTGTCAGTCCAAAAGTGCCTTACAGCTACCCATATTTTAAGTAATAAGGCCGATTTTTTACTTATAGAGGGGAGCGGTGGATTAATGGTCCCACTTAACACCCAAGAAACTACAGCCGACTGTCTAGAAAAAACAAAGTTTCCAACCATATTAGTGGTCAAAAATGGATTGGGATGCATAAACCATGCGCTACTTAGTATAGAAGCTCTAAAACACAGACAGGTACCCTTAGTTGGACTTATTTTTACTCAAGCGAATCCTGATGAAAACGAGTTAGTGATACAAGACAACCCAAAAATTGTAGCTAAATTAGCCGGACTTAATACAGTAGCAACACTTTCGTATAATCCAAACCAAGAAGAGATAACGTCACAACTCGCCTCAATTATAAAAAAGATTATAGATATTAAAGGCTAGATCGAAATTTTTGAATGGAGTCTAAAAAGGAAGTAAGCTCCTCCTCAGAGTCTAAAGCAGACTCCAAAGACGAAATATCTTTTTTTAAGTTCGTAAGAAGTAGTTTAATTTCGTGCTTATTTTCACTGCACATATCTACACCCCAATGAACAGGACTTTCAGATACTCTGCTCGTGCTCAAAAAACCAGATCCTATAATTGACATAAGCGTATCTGCAGAAAGATTTTTATTTTGAAGTGACTTACTAGCCAAACAAGCAATAAGATAAGGAAAGTGTGAACTCACCGCTAATAGTTCGTCGTGTTTGCTGGCCTTAATAGTATCTACTATAAAGCCTAATTGCAGCATTAATTTTCCAGTATCAAGAGTCGAATAGTCCTCAATCATTAAACAAGTCTTCCCTGAAAAATCCAAAGTATCAGAGTACTCAATTCCAGACTTCTCTGACCCCACCATAGGGTGACAAGACAAAAGAGTTTGCTTAGACTTAATTTTTTCAAATGCCTCCAATACCCCTTTTTTAACACTGCTAATATCCATTATTGAGCACGAGTCACCTACGTGAGCACAGACTTCCTCAATAACAGAAGGTAAGGTCCAAGTGGCGCCACAAAGGAGTACTAAGTCAGCATCCTTCGGACTATCAGATACAGAAGCGGATCCGTCATAAATCCAACCCTTGTCTTTAGCAAAATTAACCGCCTTTTCAGACCTATTAACCCCAAAAACAGAGACATCATTAGTGCTGAGCGCTTTGGCAAAAGCACCACCCATTAAGCCAAGCCCGACAATGGTTATGTTTTTATAAGGTATCGACATTACTTGGAAGCAAATTCGGGGCGTAGTTTAATCGCGTCATTGAGGTAAATAGGTTTAAAGTCAGATTGTTTCTTTTCAGAATTAACATGAAGTAAGATTCGAATACAAAAATTAACGCTATCTGACACGTTAATTTCGTTTAAACACAGCATAGGAGTGTGAACTAATCCCATTTCTCGAGCCGCTTTGGCTGGAAACACAGCATCAAGGTCTTTAGTGACCGAAAAAAATATAGACGCAATGTCTTCTACCGTTATGTCATTATTTTCAAATAGGACACCTAAAAGTTCTTTCGTTCCTTTAAGTATATCTTCCTGAGCATTCGTTTTAACGGTGGTTGCTCCTCTAAGTCCTCGTATGGCCATAAGCACATCCTTTCTTTCTTAATACTATAGCGATCGATGCAAAATAATGCAAAAGGTCTACTCAAATTGTAAATAATTTCAAAATTAAGCACTTTTAAGCGCTATTTAATAAAAAATAATGGCATAGAAGCTGCACCTACAAAGCAGAAGTATGGATAAAACACGATGTTTCAGTTGGAAGGTAGGGTGGAATTAGCATGCATACAGAACAATACAGACCTAGAGAGGTAATAATGAGTAAGGAGGTTAATGTAATGAAAGAAGCGTTTCAGGAACTTGAAGAGTCAGTGAAAGACCTTTTGGATGATCAGGATACGAGTTTATACATTACAAATGTAGACCAGTCTTTATGGAAATTAAAAACGTGTTATTGCCTAATCCTTGAAAAATCAAGAATGGAATTAATCGAACGAAGTCCAATACAAAAACAATGTATAGAATTTGACATAGAGTCTAAAGATATTTTTAAAAACGGAAAAAAACAAAAACCTACCTTCATTGGAGAGTTTACCAAAAAAGTACATAGCGTACTTGAAGATCTTCATAACGAAAAAGCCTCAATTTATGAGGACGAATAAACCAGGGAGGGTTTACCCATGAGAATAGGAAACATTTTTAGTAGCATTTTTAGATCGATTACTGGATTTGGAAAACGACCTGGAAATCTCAACATGTCTTTTAGATTGTCTGTAATCCTTGGAAAACAGGGCCTAAAAGTAAAAGTCAATTCATCTATCAGACCTTCAGGACGATTGGGGTTCTTAAAGAAAGCCATTTTCAAACTGAATGGATCGTTTAAATCTAAAGTAGATTCAAAATTAGAGATATATTTTAGTGAACTATTAAAACTAAAGTCTAAGGACGCGCTTTCACAAGTACAAAATATTAATACCCCGCTTTATATGCAAATGGCATCTTTTACCAGTCTCTTTAGTGGCATTGTAGGTAATATTCAAAACGATCCAATGGGAGAAATAATTTCACAATTACAAAACTTAAAATTAAACTTAGAGGCGCATCGTTCAGAAAAAGAAATAAGAATAATAATGAAAATTAAAGCTCAAGGCAGTAAAGACCTTTTAGTAAAAGGAATGGAAGCTGTAAAAGGACTAAGTAATCAAGACAAATTAGTGGAAGGTAAAGCTGTGCCAGTAGTGCCGCCCCAACCTCCACATTTACAAAAAGCACAAAATTGGGGATCCATGCCAGAGCCATCAGCGCCCCCCATGACGCCAGAAATGCTAGCCGAATATAATGCCAAACAAGGTAGTGATGAGTATAATTACGGGCCCCCACCAGCTTGCGGCTACATCCCAATAGCCACGCCAGTATCTCCAGTTACAGAGGAGCGGCAAGTCCAGATGGATCCAATACAGGCGCTCTATTTTCATTCTGAACAACTTCAAAACTTTTTATCTATGTTTCACTCTAGAGTTTCTTACGAACTACAACCCAATGTAGAGCGACTATACAAAGCACTTGAAGAACTTGCAAAAGGGTCGTTTAACATTATGTATGAATTTAAAAAGGGACAAGAAAAAGTTAAGTTAAAATCTGAAGACGATACACGAAAAGCAATCATGGAAATTTCGTTCTTTGATTCTCTAAGAGAAGACGGTGATGTATTCTCAAAATTCATGTCATCAACGGTTATCCCAAAAAGTATGGAATTTCTAAATAGTGGAAGTAAAGACTATAAAGTTCATAAGCAAAAAATGGACCAAGTGCTTTCAGAAATCACAACAGCATATTCGTATCAAAGTGTAGTTCATCATTTAACTCAAGCACGCAATTTGTTTGGATATTTCTGTCAAAATGGTTTTCCTGAAGGTACTGAAAGTGCCTATGCAACTTGGCAAGACATTGACTATAAAATTAGCAATACACTACAGACACTCACTAACCTTGAACATTTAACGGCACAATTAGACGAAGTGATTGGAAACCCTGACCGTAGTATTGTTCCGCACTTACAAGAACAACTAAAATTACAATTAGACTATTTAACAGGTGTAAAGCAATACCATCATACGTTTGAAGAAACATTTAACCAACAGTATCAGGCTGTTGCAGAAGTTGTTCGACCCGACGACACATCCTTTGTTTAAAAAATAGAAAATGCCCACAATCATCAATGATTTCCAACGGACGGTTTAGTCTCTTACTAAGACGTTTTGTAGATGAAATCGGAGCGACACCGTCCTTGGCACCATGTATAAATATAGTCTCCGAGGGCAGCGAAGTTATAGGCACCTCCACCAAAGTTTTTAAATGACCTTGTAAATAAGGGGCATCAAAAAGTGAAATAAGTGCTGTTTCAAATTGTTCTGAAAATAATTTATAGTCATCTGCGGTATTAAAACAATACGAATAAAATCCCTTGAGAGTCGTTTCCTTATCTGTTTCTAACTGTTGCATCAGAGGGGCAATAGCCTCGTTACTATATTGTTTTTGAACACCACATAATACAAGACGAGTTGCTTTTTTAGTTGTAGAGTTTAAAAAATGTGCCGCTTGAAACCCACCTAACGAATACCCAAAAAGTGAAAAGCTATTTAAAGACATCGAGTCGAGGAGGTCCTCAAGTTGGGTTACATAATTAATCGGATCGAGTTGATTAATAAGCAGCATGTTATGCCCGCAATCAAATGTATTAAAAATACGAGAGTCCATGGCCCACCCAGGAAGAAAAATCCATGTATGCTCGGACCCTTTGTCTTTAAATAAATAGTTAAGGTCGTAGTACATCACAAACAGCCTCTAACTGGCTCTTGGTATGCCAACTACACACACTAAATCGAACACGAGTATTTGAGGGGTGAACCGTTGGCGGTCTAATGGGCAGAGCTACAGTTCCAGCGGCTTCCAATTTATTTGAGCAGTTTAAAGTATCTTCAAGGCGCTCAAAGCAAATAGGAACAATATTACTCTCTCCCAATACTTTCAAAGAAAGTGTAGCCAACATGTTTCTAAAAAATTCGGTATTAGACCAAAGCATTTCCCGCTCTTTGTCTAAGCTTGGGAGTAAGTCTAGGCACGCTATATTAAATTGAATAACGGGTAACGGTAGTGCCGTAGAATAAATAAAAGAGGCGGCTTTATTAATTAAATATGATCTTATTTCTTCACTACAACCCACAGCCGCACCATAACTACCCAAGGCTTTTCCGAAGGGGGCGATAATAAGGTCTACTGACTCTGCATAGTCAAAACTTGACCCTCGTCCTTGCTCAAATAAACCAATCGAATGGGCGTCGTCCATCATCAAAAAGGACTTATGTTTTTGTTTCAATTGGCACAGGACTTTCATGTCTGAAAAGTCGCCATCCATACTAAATAAACCTTCACTTATTATGAGTGCATTTTTGAATTGTTTTCGATGAGTTGTAAGTAGTTGATCCAGATGAGAGTAGTCGAGATGTTTATATCGAAATAGTTTAGCCTTACTAAGAGAAATACCATTAATAATACTTGAGTGACAAAACTTATCAGCAAACACCACGTCTGCTTTATTAAGCAGTGCACTAATAACACCTATATTGGCTTGATACCCAGAGTTGAAAAACAGAGCGCTTGGTTTACCTAAAAGGCGAGCGCATTTTTTTTCTAGTTCAGCAAACAAACCATGGTTACCACTTAATAATCTAGATCCGGTAGAACCAAATCCAAATTTAGTAATGGCATTTTTTACGGTATCTAGTAATTGAGGATGTTTAGACAACCCTAAATAGTCGTTCGACGAAAATTGAATGCCTGATTCATCAAGCAAAGGGCAGTCTCTAAACAAAGAGTTTGCTTTGAGCTCAGAAAGTTGATCATCAAAAGAAGACATGATTAAAAAGCTAGGAAGCCGCGTTGAAAAACGGCCTCTTAATTAATGTTTCTCAAAAACGCAGGCACATCCAGATCAAACTCATCAATATCATTAGCATTAGAACCAGTCGCTTGTGGCGCTTGGCTAGAAGGCGTAGCTGATGTTGGTGTAATCAACGGTTTATTTTGAACAGGAGGTGGCGTAACGCTTTGCCCTTGTGGAGCAGGTTGCGAATACGTTGTTTGAGACTGACCAACATTACGATATTTGTCTTCACTTTGTGGAGGCATATAAGTAGGTGCTGGTTCAGTAGCAGTTCGTTGTTCATAGGTATTTTCTGTAGCCATAGTAGCCTGTACTGGTGCTGGAGCCGGCTCTTGTGTACGCTCTTGAGTATTGTTTTGAGTAATAGAAAAACTAGTATCAAACTCGTTAAAGTCTTGGCTACCATTAAATCCGGTAGCAATTACAGTAACAACAATTTCATCTTTCAAGTTTTCGTTAATAACTGACCCAAACAAAATATTTGCATTAGGATCAACACAGCCATAAATAACATCAGCAGCTTCATGAACTTCGTGTAGAGAAAGACTGTCACTACCGGTAATATTTAAAATAACGCCAGTAGCTCCGTCGATAGTTTCTTCAAGAAGAGGAGAAGATACGGCTTCTTTAGCCGCTTCTACAGCACGGTTTTCACCACTAGCTCGTCCAATACCCATCATTGCAGATCCGGAGTCTTTCATAATCGTTTTAACGTCAGCAAAATCTAAGTTGATAAGTCCAGGAATAGTAATTAAGTCAGCGATTCCTTGAACACCTTGTCGTAAAATATCGTCAGCAATTTTAAACGCATCAACCATACTAGTCATACGTTCAACAACATCAAGTAATTTTTCGTTTGGAATAATAATCATAGCGTCAACATGCTCGCGAAGTTTTTCAATACCTTCTTCGGCTTGACGATTTCTAACAGGACCTTCAAATCTAAAGGGTCTAGTAACAACGGCAATAGTTAAAGCACCGTGGTCTTTTGCAGCACGTGCAATAATCGGAGAGGCCCCAGTACCAGTTCCACCACCCATACCACAAGTAATAAATACCATGTCCGCACCTTCAAGTGCAGTGTCTAAGTCTTCTTGGCTTTCTTTGGCAGATTGTTCACCAATAGAAGGAATCGCTCCTCCACCTAAACCTTTAGTAAGTTTAGTACCAATTTGTAATTTTTGATCAGCTAAAGAAACATTAAGGGCTTGGATATCTGTATTAATACTCCAAAATTCAACACCTTGAACACTAGCAGCAACCATACGATTAACCGCGTTTCCTCCACCGCCTCCAACTCCGAGAACTTTTATATTTGCAAACTGACGTAAATTTTCTTGAGACAAGAGAGGGCTCCTTTAAATTAAACTGAATTCGTATACCTATTCGTAACTCACCGTCAGTATAGCAAAAAATAAAAAAAACAAGAAGAAAAAAACGGTAAAAAAAATCAAAGCCATATGCTAAGCTAAGCCCCACAATGAAACAGTACTTAGACCTATTAAAATTTGTGCTAGAAAATGGCGAAGAAAAAGGCGACAGAACAGGCACCGGAACCATCTCACATTTCGGTTCGCAGCTACGTTTTGACTTACGAGAAGGATTCCCATTACTCACCACAAAAAAAGTATTATTCTCAAGCATTCTTCATGAACTGCTTTGGTTTTTAAAAGGGTCCACAAACATTTACGAAGGGTTGAACCCTCACACAAAAATTTGGGATGCATGGGCCGACAAAGACGGAAACCTAGGACCAGTATACGGATACCAATGGCGCAACTGGGAAAAATTTACATGGGACAAAAAAGAAAATAAATATACAAAGTCTCATGTCGATCAAATTAAAGAAGTGATTAAGTCTATTAAAACAAACCCCGATTCCCGTAGACATATTGTAAGTGCCTGGAATGTAGCCGACATCGACCGAATGGCCTTACCTCCGTGTCATTCTTTTTTTCAATTTTATGTGATGGATGGACATCTAGACTGCCAGCTTTATCAACGTTCTGCCGACATCGCTTTGGGCGTACCATTTAATATTGCCAGTTATGCTTTGTTTTTAATGATGATAGCTCAGGAATGTAACCTAACTCCTCGTTACTTTGTTCATACCTTTGGTGATGTCCATATTTATCAAAATCATGTAGAGGGTGTTAAAGAGCAGCTTACAAGAAGCCCCGGGGAATTACCTCAAGTAAAAGTAGCTAAAAAAACAATATTTGAACTAACTTTCGAAGACTTCGAGGTCCAAAATTACGACCCTCAAGCCTTCATAAAGTTTCCTATTGCTGTATAAAGATAACTTAAAAATAAAAGTCTAATCTAAGCCGCGTCAAATCTAGCTTTATTCTCTGCCATCCACTCTTCAAAAGTAGTGCCTTTGGTTTCGTGTTTACATAAATCACAAGTTAAAGTTTTCATTGAGGTAGCTCCTTTTTGTGTATGGTATTTCCTCAATACCCTAATTCAATTTTGAACCCAAGGCGAGCTGCATCTTTCATAATTAACCTCAGCTTATTTCTAAAGTACACAAGATGCAGATTTTGCTTTATTTCTAGATGATCTTTGTCTTGATCCTTCCCAGCAATAGGCGGAGTAAATGTACTAACGTTTCTTAGGCGCCCTTTTACGATAAATTTTAAGGAAAATAAATGACTCACATTCCTGGGTATCGAATACACAGAAAGTGAACACGTCTTAAAAAGAAACAAAACGGTTTTATCTAAAGTTTGTTTTTATAGATTTTGTAAGTTTGGTTAATAGTGCATTTTTAGTCAGAAAGATGTCTGCTGGATTGTCTTAGTGAGTAAGTGAGCCTAAAATTGTAGCGAGTCCTGACTAAGCTTAATACGTTTGTCTTTCTCAATATACCGATCAGGCAAAATATCTTTATAGTCGATAATGTCTTTTACAATTTTCCTAAAAATAGGAGCGGCTGCCACCGACCCCCAAATTGACTTTTTAGGCGTGTCTATAACCACATAAATGACATATTGTGGGTCGTAAACTGGGAAGAATCCAATAAATGAAGACACGTACTCACCTTTGGCAT
>QFBU01000155.1 GCA_003265975.1 Candidatus Marinamargulisbacteria bacterium SCGC AAA071-K20 | reverse complement strand
TTATCAGTTACGTTGTCTCCAGGCATTGTTTTTCTAAACTTCAGGCACATCACACCAATACCACCACGGTTTTGGTTTCTGAACTCATCAATTTTGATATTTTTACCATAACCATAATTTGTAATTACTAAGAGATGAAGTTTCGATTCGTCTCTGTCGATTACAGTTGAACATACTAATGAGTCTTTCGGTTTAATATTAATTCCTTTTACTCCACGAGACGCTCTTCCTAGAGGTCTAGCTTGCTCTTCTTCAAAACGAATTACCATTCCGGCAGATGTTACTAACAAAATATCTTTTTGTCCGTTTGTTTTATTAACCCACCTTAGAGTATCACCTTTGTCTAAGTTAATAGACGCAATAGGTCTGTTTTTAAAGTGAATAAATGCATCAAGTGCTGTCTTTTTTACAATTCCTTTTTCTGTGGTCATAAACAGATATTCATTAGAACAAAAGTTTGACACTTCAATTGCAGTGGTGAGTAGCTCCCCGTCTTCAAAGTTTAAGAAGTGAGAAATAGACACCCCTTTACTTTGTTTAGACGCTTCTGGAACTTGATAAATCTTAATTTTAAAGACACGTCCTCTAGTTGTGAAACATAGAAGATAGTCATGCGTATTTGCCACTATCATTTGTTCAATGACGTCTTCGTCTCTGGTAGACATACCAGCAACTCCACGACCGCCTCTATTTTGGCTTCTGAAAAGGTCTACAGACATACGTTTTACAAATCCGTTTTTAGAAATAAGAACGGCTACTTTAGTGTTTGGTATCAAGTCTTCAAGCGTTACTGAATCAACAGCGCCACCAATTTCTGAACGTCTCTCATCTCCATACTTGTCTCTGATTTCTAAGAGTTCGTCTTTAATGATGCTATATACTCTTATTTCTTTAGCAAGAATGTCTTTCAAGTCTGCAATTTTTTCTAGTAGCAGATTGTATTCATTTTCAATTTTGTCTCGCTCTAACCCAGTTAGACGTTGTAAACGCATCTCTAATATTGCGTTTGCTTGTCTTTCAGACAATTTAAATTCTTTTATCAAACTACCTCTTGCTGTTTCGGCGTCTTTTGAGGCTTTAATTAGCGCAATAATAGCGTCGATATTGTCTAGAGCAATTCTCAAACCTTCTAGAATATGAACGCGTTCTTCTGCTTTTTTGAGTTCAAACTTTGTTCGTCTTACAATCACTTCTTTTCTGTGATTAACAAAATGAGTAAGAATTTCTTTTAGACCTAGTGTCTTAGGAATACCATTAACAAGAGCGACCATGTTCATTCCAAATGATGATTGAAGTGCCGTATGTTTATAAAGTTGGTTTAGTACTACTTCTTTTGTAGCATCTCTCTTAAGTTCAATATAAATTCTCATTCCTTTTCTGTCAGACTCATCTCTTAAATCTGCAATTCCAGGAATTTTCTTCTCGTTTACTAATTCTGCAATTTTAATAACTAAATTGGCTTTATTAACTTGATAAGGAAGCTCATGAACGATAATCGCTAGTTTCCCTTTTTTACCTGAGTCTTCAAATGTAACTCTAGACCGAATAGGAACTGATCCACGTCCTGTAGCATAGGCTTGTTTAATACCTTCAGTTCCACAGATAATACCTGCTGTTGGAAAGTCTGGTCCTTTAATGTGCTCCATTAAACCTTCAACTTCAATATCTGGGTTATCAATCATTGCACAAAGTCCGTCAATAATTTCTGTGATGTTATGAGGAGGAATATTAGTTGCCATACCTACCGCAATTCCAGATGTTCCGTTTAATAAAAGTGCTGGTATTCTTGCTGGTAATACTTGAGGTTCTTGTAGAGATTCGTCAAAGTTATTTTTAAAATCAACAGTGTCTTTTTCAATATCTTCTAACATCAACATACTGATTTTAGCCATTTTAGCTTCGGTATATCTCATAGCCGCTGCGTTGTCACCATCAACCGAACCATAGTTTCCTTGGCCGTCGATTAATGGATATCTTAGTGAAAAGTCTTGCGCCATACGTACTAATGAGTCGTAAACAGCCGTGTCACCATGTGGATGGTAACGTCCAAGAACGTCTCCAACGATACGAGCACATTTTTTGTAAGGTCTGCTAGATGTATATCCAGCTTCGTACATTGAATATAAAATTCGTCTGTGAACTGGTTTTAAACCATCTCTTACATCGGGAAGAGCTCTTCCAACGATTACCGACATTGCATACTCGAGGTATGAATTCTTCATCTCGTCGTCAATTTTAATTGTATTTATATTTTGGTCTTTAAATAAATCTGCTTGTGTTTCCATCATTGTCTCCTATACGTCTATCCAACGAACATTTTTGGCATATTTCTCTATAAACGCTTTTCTTGGATCAACGTTACTTCCCATTAATATGGAGAAGATTTCATCTGCTACTTCACCATCTTCAAGTGTCACCTGAAGCATGGTTCGTTTTTCTGGATCCATTGTTGTTTCCCAAAGCTGATCAGGATTCATTTCACCTAAACCTTTATAACGTTGAATGCTTGATTTCTCTCTTCCCATATCTTCTAAATGGGCATTAAGTTCATCGTCATTAAACGCATATCGTTTTGTAGCACCTTTTTT
>QFBU01000154.1 GCA_003265975.1 Candidatus Marinamargulisbacteria bacterium SCGC AAA071-K20 | reverse complement strand
GATTGTTGGCGCCTAAAGTGGGCGATTGTAATTGGCCTATTGTAAGAGAAACAGTTGATGATCTTGTTACTGTTTCAGAAGCGTTAACTTTAGAGACAATGGTTTTAATGACAATGTTGGATGAGTCTGCTAGACGACAATTAAAGGGGCCTATTGTGTGCGTTATTAGCGGTGGAAATGTTGATCAAGTTCAGTTTCCTCAGATTTATCTGTAATTTAGGATTTGAGACTTGCTCATGTTAGACTAAAATTAATGGATCTAAACACACTCATCTCCCAAGTTCTCTTACCTATTAGTTTGTTAATTATTATGTTTGGACTTGGAACCTCGTTAGTAGTCTCAGATTTTAGTCGCGTGCTACAAATGCCAAAGGCCGTACTGATTGGCTTTTTTAGCCAAATGATTATTCTCCCGCTTTTAGCAGTTGCTTTGATTTTATTATTTAACTGTCCTCAAGAAATAGCACTAGGGGTACTCATACTAGCCTTATGCCCGGGAGGTGTTACCTCTAATTTTTATTCGTTTATTTCTAAAGGCGACCTTGCATTGTCTGTAACACTTACGGCAATTGTTAGCCTAATCACCCCTTTTTCAATCCCCATAATTACTAATTTATATGTGGCTCAGTCTGGCCTTTTACAAGGGCACTTTTCACTCCCTTTTATGCAAACGATTATTCAACTTTTAGCCATTACTGTAGTGCCACTTGGCCTGGGTATGTTAACTAGACGGTTTAAACCGTCTATCCACACCACTCTTGAAAAACCAATATCTGTGTTTGGATTAGTATTTTTACTTGGTATTGTTGTAATTTATGTCTCCAAGAATTGGGCGCTTATGCCACAGTATGTTTCTGAGGCTGGAGCCATTACTATCACCTTAAATATAGTGTGTATGATTGTTGGTTTTGGGCTTGCAGGTTTATTTCAATTAAATAAAGCTCAAAAAATAACCATTACCTTTGAAACAGGCATTCAAAATGTAACAACTACCCTATTTATCACACTCACCATTTTGCAAAATCAAGCACTTGCGGTCCCCGGGATTGTTTATGGTATTTTTATGTTTCTTTCAGGGTTTCTAGCTACGTTGTATTTTAGAAAAAGCGCAAAAGAAGACAGGCAATGTGCGTGATAGTTGCCCTTTTCGAATCTTGTGAACGGTTTCAATAAGCGATGATCTTGTTCCATCCGTTTATCTAAAAGCGTATCATTTTGTGCTCAGCTGTGCGACAATTAAGTAGAAATAGTCCCACAGTTTGGAGTTTTTAGGATCCCATACTGTAGGAACCTCTAAGTGATCAGGCCTACTAAATTCCGGTTATTATCCTGGGTCTCGGTATACAAGGTTTTGATGACCAGGCGCTATCATAATTAATGCAAAGTGTTGTTTTCTATCTGATTCTTCAATTTCTATGTGTTTAGGATCATAAGGGTACTGAGTCAAGTTCATTTTTGGTTTAGTTAAATCAATATCTAAAAAACGTTGTTTAAAAACATGGGCAAATATATTTATTTCTTGAGATGATGCTTGACTAGACACACCATCTCTTATTCTCTGAATTCGTGTATTAAAATCCATATACTCAGCTTTTTAACTAAGTGAATAATAATGCCCAGGATGACTCAATACATGAACATTTGGTTCTCCCCCTCCTTCCTCTGGGAATGTTTTTACTTGCTGTTTATCTGCACTACTTTCATTAATAGTATGAGTATTAATTGTAATACCCAATACATTTGCTAAGCTAGATAATCCTAACTCATCTAATTCAAAATCTTTGCTTAATACACGTTTCATATACTCTTCTGGGGTTTTAGCTTCTGTTTGCTCTGCAAGAATTAGGAGTTCAACCTTTGTATCAAAATCTCCATTTTTTCTTAGATCCTCTACTATTCCTTTTCGAATCTCTGTGTTTAGCATTTGTAAAAGATCACGATCATTACCTGGGATTTGGTCAGGCAAAAAAGACTCTAACTTCGCATGGCAGCCTGGGTCTTCCAATAAAGGTAGTAATGTCGCGTATATTGCACAGCTTCCATCACCCTTTACATCCCTAACTTGGCTTAGCCCCATGTCCTCAAGCGCTTTTATTTGATTGTCCTTATTTTGAGCTCTTTCTGGGTTTGCTCCAACATTCATTATGAAACTAGGATGTTTTTTTATTAGATAGGATTCGCGAAAAACATCCTCAATTGTTGATACATTTAGTAATTTATTGCCTAGATCACCCTTTCCGCCATCGGCGTCAATCACCCCTCCTGCTGCTGCGCCATCTTCTTTTAATACTAACTTCTCTATGTTTTCTGGGTCATTAAAAACCGCTTCTACAGAAGAAAAACTCCTAGCAACTGCTATACTACTCTCTTCGGTGAACCCCATGCCAACTAACTCGGAAGCCACGGGACTCAATTCAGCTTCTTTTCCCTCTGCTGCGCCTGCTTCTTGAATCCCTACAGCAGCCCGCATACCGGCATCAATCAGCGGCGCCCCTGCTTCTTTTAACATGCTTAAGTATTTTGGGTTTTCAAAAGCCGCTTCTACAGAAGAAACACGGCTAGCAACTGCTATACTACTCTCTTCGGTGAACCCCATGCCAACTAACTCGGAAGCCACGGGACTCAATTCAG
>QFBU01000153.1 GCA_003265975.1 Candidatus Marinamargulisbacteria bacterium SCGC AAA071-K20 | reverse complement strand
CGAGTAGGATCTTCTAAACATTCTTTAATTCTTACCAAAAATCGAACCGCGTCTGAACCATCAATAATTCGATGGTCATAAGTCACAGCTAAATACATCATCGGTCTAATTTTTACTTCACCATTCACAGCCATTGGGCGTTGAATAATATTATGCATTCCCAAAATCGCACTTTGTGGAATATTTAAAATAGGCGTAGACATCATAGATCCAAACGTTCCACCATTTGTAATGGTAAATGTTCCACCATTCATATCATCCAGAGTTAGTTTTCCGGCTCGGCCTCTAATAGCAAAGTCAACAATACTTGACTCAATGTCTTTGAAATTTAATGTTTCTGCATTTCTAATAACCGGAACAACCAATCCTTTAGGCGTAGCAATGGCTACACCCACATCACAAAAGTTGTTATAAACGATTTGTTCGCCGTTTACTTGTGCATTCATAATTGGAAAGTCTTGTAAGGCTCTACATGCTGCTTTTGTAAAAAATGACATAAACCCTAGGCCTACTTCATTTTTTTCTTTAAACGCATCTTTATATTTCTTGCGAATATCCATAACAGCCGTCATGTCTACTTCATTAAAAGTGGTAAGCATTGCAGAGGTTGCTTGTGCTTGAAGTAATCTGTTCATAACAGTTTTTCTCAGGCGACTCATTTTTTCTGTTCGAGTAGATCTCTCTCCTGCAGGCGCAGCAGCAACAGGCGTTGAAAATTTCTGCTCAACTTTTGCAGGCTGGGTAGGGACATTAGCCACATCTGTTTTAGTAATACGTCCATCTTTGCCTGAACCAGATACGTTAGAGAGGTTAATCCCTTTTTCTGCACTTAGTTTTGCCGCTGCAGGGGAGGGGTGTTTATCAGCATATCCCGCAGTAGCCGACTCAGCTTTTGGAGCAGTTTCAGTCTTTTTTTCTTCAGTTTTTGAAGCTTCTTTAGTCCCAGTAGCTGGTTCAGAAGGCGCATCTGCTTCAGTAATCGAACCAATAACCTGACCTACATCAACGGTTTCTCCGTCTTCAACAGTAATATCTAATATTCCAGAAATTTCAGCGGCTAAGTCCATAGACGCTTTGTCTGTTTCAAGCTCTACTATCGGCTCGTCCATTTTTACATAGTCACCACTGGCCTTATGCCAAGATGCGATGTCTGCTTCAGTAACCGATTCTCCCGCGGCGGGAACAACAATATCTTTTTTCATTTTACGCCTCCTAAAAATCCAACATATCTGTTAATAATTTGAGTTGACTTCGCGCATGGAAAATGGCACTTCCTGTAGCAGGAGACGCACTTTCCGGACGAGAAATCACTGAGAGTTTCCAATCAGACATACATCGTACTATATGCATCCAAGGGCCCATGTTTTTAGGCTCTTCTTGAATAAATACCCACTCAGCATTTTTATACTTTTTCTTTAATAATTCTAATTGTTTTTTAGGGAAAGGATACATCTGCTCAAGTCTTACAATCGCAAAGTCTTTTCTGCCTTCGCTTTCTCTTTTTTCAAAACAATCATAATAAATTTTTCCAGAACATAAATAAACACGCTTCACTTTTTTAGGGTCAACAAACTCGTCGTCTATCACTTCCTGAAAACAGCCTTTACTTAATTCGTCTACAGATGAAGTAACCATTGGGTGTCTAAGTAAACTTTTAGGAGACATAACCACAAGTGGTTTTCTAAATTTATTTTTAACTTGCCGTCTCAGTAAATGAAAATAGTTTGAAGGTGTTGTGGCATTCACAACATACATATTGTTTTCTGCGCAAATTTGTAAGAATCGTTCAAGGCGCGCACTAGAATGTTCTGGGCCTTGTCCTTCATAACCATGGGGAAGTAATAATACTAACCCAGACAAACGTTGCCATTTATATTCAGAAGAACTAAGAAATTGATCAATTACAATTTGAGCTCCATTTGCAAAATCACCAAACTGAGCTTCCCAAATAACTAAGCTACTAGGACTAGCTAAAGAATAACCATATTCAAATGCCATACACGCATACTCAGAAAGGAATGTGTTGTAGACGTCAAACTTACATTGATCTTTTTCAATATTATTTAATGGAACATAAACGGTTTCATTTTCGGTATCCTTAATTACAGAATGTCTGTGTGAAAAAGTACCTCTTTGAGAATCTTGGCCAGACAATCTAACAGCATGACCGTCTGTTAATAAGGACCCATAGGCTAGAAGTTCTCCCATAGCCCAGTCTATTTTATTTTCATCAAAATAAAGCTTATATCTCTGTTTTAATAATTTTTTCATTTTATTAAATAAATTAATATTTTTGGGTTCAGCAACAAGCGTCTTTGCGACTATGTCTAACTGTTTTTTTGTAACGCCTGTATCGATAGACTTATCAAAATCTTTGTCAGTGGCAAATCTATAAGAGGTCCAATGCGATTTCAAAGAATCTACATCTACTTTATTTTTTGTTTTCTTAACGTAATCTAGTTTTTTCTGAAGCTTATTTTTAAACTCGTCCATATAAGAACCCACTTCTTTTTGAGTGATATCTTTATTTTGTAAAAGTTGTTCTAGATATAACTGGTAAACATTGTCGTGTTTTGAAATTTCTTTATAAAGTAAGGGCTGAGTAAACCGTGGTTCGTCACCTTCATTATGGCCATATCGT
>QFBU01000152.1 GCA_003265975.1 Candidatus Marinamargulisbacteria bacterium SCGC AAA071-K20 | reverse complement strand
ATAGTGATATTTTTTCTGTTTTAACAGATGGTGGGAAAAAGATCCCTCTTTTTGAAAAGATAAGTAAATATGTGACGGATAATCAAGATGAGTTTTGTAAGGCTTTAACTAATAAATTAGTAGGCTTTAGTTTTGAGCATGTATTTCACGAAAAGTTCGATTTTTATGCCACTATATTTGAATATTTAATTAAAGATTATAATATAAATAGCGGGGGCAAATATGCAGAGTACTTTACGCCACATGCTGTGTCTAAAATTATGGCTAGATGCTTAATTCACGGTGAAGCTAGTAATGTGACCTGTTACGATCCTTCCGCAGGTTCAGGAACTCTATTAATGAACCTAGCTCACCAAATTGGGGAAGACAAATGCAGTGTTTATTCTCAAGATATTTCACAAAAGTCTTCTAGTCTTTTACGCTTAAATCTTATTCTAAATGACTTAGTACATTCAATTCCAAATGTCATAAAAGGAAACACCATATTAGATCCTTATCATAAAGACGACTCTGGAAATTTACAGACATTTGATTTTATCGTCTCAAACCCACCATTTAAGCTTGACTTCTCAGATTTTAGTGCAGATTTAGATGCGAAAGAAAACAATAGACGTTTCTTTGCAGGTATCCCTAAATCACCTCCTAAAGAAAAAGACAAAATGGCTATTTATCTCATGTTCTTGCAACATATTATTTTTTCTTTAAATGACACAGGAAAAGCAGCGATTGTTGTTCCTACTGGATTTATAAGTGCTCCTAAGGGCATAGAAAAAAAGATAAAAGAAAAGCTTATCAAGGATAAAATGTTAGCAGGTGTTATAAGTATGCCGAGTAATATTTTTGCTAATACAGTTACAAATGTATCTATTTTGTTTATAGATAAAGAAAATAAAGAAGATGTAGTATTGATAGATGCGTCTAATCTTGGAGAAACAATTAAAGAAGGTAAAAACCAGAAAACGGTTTTAACACAGGATGAAGAAAATCAGATTATTGATACCTTTAATAAAAAAGAAGCTCAAGATGATTTTTCAGTTGTTGTTTCTTATGCTGAGATTGAATCTAAAAACTACTTATTAAGTGCTGGACAGTACTTTGATGTGAAGATTGAGTATGTGGATATTACAAAAGAAGAATTTGAAGATAAATTAAAAAGTTTTGATGAAACATTGTCGAGTATGTTTTTTGATTCAAAAAAGTTAGAAGACAAAATAAAAAAACAGATTGTAAAATTGAAGTATGAAAACCCCTCTTAATTTAAGTTTAGACAAGATTGCCTTTTTTAATCCTTCTGAAAAACTTACTTCAGGAGTTTTTGCAAAGAAAATACCTATGAGTTCATTAAAAATATTTGAAAGAAAAATAAGTGGGTTTGAATATAAAGAATATAAAAATGGCTCAAAATTTAAAAATGGAGATACGTTATTAGCAAAAATTACTCCCTGTTTAGAAAATGGTAAAACAGCATATGTTGATATATTAAATGATAATGAAGTAGCTTTTGGTTCAACGGAATTTATAGTTCTTAGACCTAAAAAAAATATTGATAGTAACTATTTGTATTATCTTGCCCGAAGTCCTGCATTTAGAAAAAAAGCTATTAATTGTATGGAAGGTACGTCTGGACGAAAAAGAGTTAACGAACGCGTACTAAAATTACAAGTCTTTCCTATCCCTGATCAAACATCACAAAAGTCTATATCTAATATGCTTTTTTCTATAGATTCTAAAATCGAACTCAATAATAAAATAAACACCGAACTAGCAGCCATGGCAAAATTAATCTATGACTTCTGGTTTGTACAATTTGATTTCCCTGATGAAAACGGGAATCCTTATAAATCTTCTGGTGGAAAAATGGTTTGGAATGCTCAGGTTAAACGAGAGATTCCTGAAGGGTGGGAGATTGGTATCTTAGCTGATTTATTTTCGTTTAATACGTCTTTAACTCTAAAAAAGGGAATAGTTGCAAGTTATATTGATATGAACGCACTGCCCACATCAGGGTTTATGACAAAAAATACTCAAAAGAAAGAATTTAATGGGGGCGTTAAGTTTAAAAATGGCGATTTAATAATCGCTAGAATTACACCCTGTCTAGAAAATGGTAAAACGGGACTTATTACATTATTAGAGAATAATGAAATAGGATTTGGGTCAACAGAGTTTATTTCTCTAAGAGGAAAAGAGTTAGTTTTGAGTGGGTTTGCTTCTTGCTTATCTCGGTCAGAACTATTTCGAAAATATGCTATAGCAAATATGACGGGGACATCTGGGCGTAAACGTGTAGATGCATCTAATTTATCTTTGTTTCCAATTTCTATTCCTTCTAAATCTTTACTTATAAAGTTTGAAAAGATTCTTGAGTCAAATTTTATTAAAATGACAGTCAATACTAAAGAGAATCAACAGCTTTCAGAACTAAGAGACTGGTTATTACCAATGCTAATGAATGGGCAAGTCACTATTTAAAAAGAGCCATCTCTTCTTCTAATAAACTAAGGGCTTATTTTAAAAACACAGAAATAATAAATATAACTAGCCATGGCACTTGCTCAAACACATCAAACAAATTTCAATATAAATTAACCTTGACGGATATTTTCTTTTTCTGAAATTCGGTCCTAAAACCAAAAAGGAGAAAGAAGAAATGAGACCACTAACAGCGAGTCAAATAAAG
>QFBU01000151.1 GCA_003265975.1 Candidatus Marinamargulisbacteria bacterium SCGC AAA071-K20 | reverse complement strand
GTTGTTTGAAGGGGCTAGATGCAAATGGTGTCCTAAGCTCCAACGTTATTTTAGCCACAGTACCGGGGGCCGTTGAGTTGTCTTCTACAGCAGCAAAATTTGCATCTATTAATAAGGTCGATGCAGTGATTTGTTTAGGTGCTGTTATTAGAGGAGACACCTCTCACTTTGACTTTGTTTGCCATAGTGTTACTCAAGGAATTACAAGTGTGTCTGTTGACTATAGTTTACCCGTTGTCTTTGGTGTTTTAACAACAGATACGCTAGACCAAGCCATAGAAAGGGCTTCAAATAATGACCAGAATAAAGGGCTGGAATCGGCGATAACTGCGATAGAAATGGCCACTTTATTTAAGGCTATTGATGGAGTGTCTTAAGGCCTGTTTTTCTCGTGTCTTTCCTAATTCCAAAGCCGTTAGCAAATAAAGATAGCTTCGCCACCACAGCAGCTGATGCTAGGTTTAAAGAATACTAGACCTTACTAACCCAATGTACTTTCCTACAATTCTTGCTTGAAATTGTTGTTGCGTTACGACGATAGGTTCGTAGTTTTTATTTTCTGGTAACAAGGTTACTTGATCGTTTGTTTGTCTTAATCGTTTTAGGGTGGCGTCGTCGTCTAAAAGGACAGCCACAATGTCATTATTTTTAATGTGAGTGTTTCTTTGGATAATGGCTAAGTCTCCGTCAAAAATTCCAGCATCTATCATACTGTCACCTCTGATTTTTAAAGCGAAGCGGTCTGGTTGGTAAGTTAAGGGTTCGATATCGTCTAATGTACCGATATTGTCTTCATAAGCTGCAATTGGATTACCGGCGGCTATTTCACCAAGTATAGGAATTACTTTTTTAGGTGGCGTTTTTAGAATTTTGAGACCACGCGCTTTTCCAAGACGTTGAATATAGCCTTTATTTTCTAAATAAATAAGATAGGTTTTTACGGTTCCATCTGATCCATAATTAAATTCTTTTGCGATGTCACGATAAGTGGGCGGGTATCCTTCGCTGTCTTTGAATCGACAAATAAAGTCGAAAACTTTTTGTTGTGATTTGGTTAATTTGTTTTTGTCGTCCGCTTTTGTATTCATATTAGTATTATGACAGACATGCACCACGTATACAAGTGGTATCGCCGGTTTGTTAGTACATTTTTAAAGCTTCGTCTGTAAATACAACTTTTGTAAATACTTCATAGAGATCTGGATCTGGTTTTTCGATGATCTTAATCCCTAAATTGGCTTTAAAGTCTCTAAGTAGTGAAAGAATCCCAAGTCCAGATTCATTTAAATTTGTATTTGCTGCTTTTACAATTTGTTCTAGAATCAAGCTTTCCGGGTCTGTGGTTCTTAACTTATGAATCATGTCTTTTAGTTTAGTTACATTTTCAGTGTTACTTAAATTTACTGTTTCAACAGACACAGTAGAGTCGAAATGTTTGAGCGCTATACTGACTAGTTTATTCTTGTCGGAGGTGAATTTTACAGCGTTTTCCAAGAGCTCATTGATAACCGTTGAAAGTATGAGTACTACCCTTTCTTGATCCATAAAATTAAAGGATTGGTAGTTTGCAAAAAAGTTAGAAACTAGACTGCATTTTTTCCAATTTTCAATTAATTCTAAAGGTACTACAAAATCAAGACTTAAGTCTGGCGTCATTTCTGTTTTTGTATTGCTCTTATTATCATATATTCCAAATACTTCTTCTTGCACAATAGGCTCTCTTTATTTTTGATCTATTTCATTACTAAACTAATTCCGGTCCATAACTTTTGAAGAGATCCAATACTCTTGCCTTGCCATGGAATATCGTTACTGCAGACAATGTTGATATCTTTTTCTTTTTGTCTCGCTAGTAGGAAAATTCTTGCGAGAGCCGTAAGACCAGAACTGTTTAAAAACTTAAGCTCTGTAATATCTATTGTATAGGCTTCTGAAGATGTTTCAACACCCTGTTTTACTTCTTCTAACAGCGGGTCATATGCTGTTGGAGAGGGTAGTCTTAACGTTCCTTTCAGAATGGTAGTTTTTTGGTCTGGATGTTCGACCGTATATTCTTCTTCGTCTACTGGCATCATTATTTGTTCACCTCCTCTAGGTTTATTGATAGATTAATAAATATATCTTTATGGTTTCCCCTATCTATCATTTTACATCCCATGGAGATATTGTAAATATGAATTAGGGTGAGCGTGTTGATCAGTAATAAATCGTCTGTTTCAAATGTGCTGTCTATTTTTGAAGCTTCAATAGTTTGGTCTAGGGAATTGTTACCGTCACTTAAAAGGATTTCTTCAAACTTTTGTGCTGAACGATGAGTAAATTTACTATCAAATTCAATATATAAAATTGGTTTCTGTAATTTTAGCTTTAGGTTAATAAGTGTTTTTTCTGATGCTGAAAATTTGACAATGTTTTCTAAAAATTCATTTATAATTGTAGAAAGGTTGTTGACTAACTTTTCGTCTTCGAAGTGAAATATTGAAAAGAAATTTGAAGTTAAGCTACACCTATTCCATTGGTTAGTAAGATTACTAGCCATTAGTTGTAGTTTCATCGACATTAAGTCGGAACTTTTATTTTCTATACTTTGATAGTTTTTTGCTAATGTTGTATTCATTTTTCCTCAAGTCACTTTCTTCTATTATGATAGAGGTTATATTCCCGCGAATTGCAGTGCTAAA
>QFBU01000150.1 GCA_003265975.1 Candidatus Marinamargulisbacteria bacterium SCGC AAA071-K20 | reverse complement strand
ATTTTTAGGTCCTTTTTCATTGCGCGCTCTTTTTTTGTAAGTCCGCCTTCAGGAATTGTTTGTATGACTTCATAAGATTTTGTATATTGTTTCTGTTCTATAAGTTTGTGAAACCGGCGCTGTTCTTCAATGTCTTCTTCGGAGAGGTCAACGGGTTCTTTGTAGGGGTCGGTACCAGGCGGCATGTAATAGACAGGATGCTTACTAGATATGGCATTTTTTGTTGATTGAGTTTCTTCAACAACAAGCGTGTCCTTTTTACCGCTTCTACTCTTTTTGCTACTCTTTTTTTGTTTAAATTTACTAACTTTTTGTTTTACGTTCCCCATAGCATTAACAGGCTCAGGTAAATAAAACAAAGCTAGTAAAGCGATGCACAAAAAAGTAACGATACGAATAATAAATTTACTCTCTTTTATATTCAATATAGTTCCTCACATTCAACATTGAAGTATTAATCTTATACTTTTTATTCCCATTTTGGTGGATTTCAAACATGATTATTATACCTTAATTTTTCATTACTAATAAGGGCTGCCTTTAGTTATACTTTCTTGATTTGATTTGCTAGAGAGAGTGAAAGGAGAAAAGCCTTAGGTTTTTTGGCTTAGAAGAAGGCGTTTATTGCTTCTTTTGTTTTTATTATATCTTCTTTTGTGTGGGCTACAGATGTAAAATTGGCTTCGAATTGGGATGGTGGGGTGTAGATACCTTGGTTTAATAGGTGGGAGTGAAATTTTTTAAATTTTCTTAGGTCACAGGTTTTTACTTCATCTAGGTTTCTTACTTTTTGTGATGTAAAAAACAAACTGAACATGGTTCCACAGCTTTGTATTTGTAGGGGGGTGCTTTCTTTGAGATGACTTACTAAGTCTTGTGTATTTTGGCATACTTTTTTTAGTATTTCTTCTTTTTTAAGTTTGTTTAGCATTGTTACGCCAGCAGCCATTACAAGTGGGTTTCCTGATAAGGTTCCGGCTTGATACACAGCACCTAAGGGGGAAAGATGATTCATTATTTCGGCTTTTCCTCCATAAGCTCCACACGGTAGACCGCCGCCTATAACCTTTCCTAGTATAGTTAGGTCTGGAGTGACTTTGAAATATTGCTGAGCGCCACCTTCAGGCAGTCTGAATCCACACATTACTTCGTCAAAAATTAGTATACTTTCGTATTTTGTACAGCACTCTCTTAACGTTTCTAAAAACCCAGGCTCTGGTAAAATAACTCCCATGTTTCCGGCTACAGGCTCTACTATTATAGCGGCAATGTCGTGACCATGTTTTTTGAAATATGCAGTTACTCCACTTGAGTCGTTATAAGGTAAAACTGTTGTATGTTTTGCGGTGTCTTCTAAAACACCTAGGCTGTCTGGGTTTGCGTGAGTTAAGGCACCTGAGCCAGTGGCTACTAATAAGGAGTCTGAGTGCCCATGGTAGCAACCATCAAATTTTAAAAGTTTCTTTTTATCTGTTACACCTCTAGCTAGGCGGATTGCGCTCATCGTAGCTTCTGTTCCTGAGTTTACGAATCTGAGTTTTTCTATGCTTGGATATACGTCTTGGATTAGTTTTGCGAGTTCGGTTTCTTTTACGGTGGGAGCTCCAAAAGAGGTACCTTTTTCAGCTGCCTCTTTGATGGCTTTTGTTATATCCGGATCGTTGTGCCCTAAAATTAAAGGGCCATATGACAATACGTAGTCTATATATTCGAGTCCATCTTCAGACATGAGTTTGGATCCTGATCCAGATTTCATAAATATGGGAGTTGAGTCGACAGATTTAAAGGCTCTTACGGGACTATTTACGCCCCCAACAAGTATTTTTTCGGCGTCTATAAATAAGTCTGATGAACGCGTTTTAGTTGTCATAGAGTTTTTGCTATTTCTTTAGCGTAATATGAGATAATTTTACTACATCCTGCACGTTTCATACTTATAAACACTTCATTAAAGGCGTCTTTTTCGTTCACTATTCCCTTTAAAGCGGCTTGTTTTAACATACTATACTCACCAGACACTTGGTATCCAATAATTGGTAATTCTGTTCGCTCTTTCACTTCTATAACTAAGTCTAAATTATGTGTTATTGGTTTTACTATAATGCTGTCCGCACCTTCATCAACATCGAGATCAGCCTCTCTTAAGGCTTCAAAACGTTGTGCAGGATTCATTTGATGGTGGCGCCTGTCGAAAGTTTTGTTTGATGCATTTGTTGCGTCTCTAAACGGTCCATAAAAAGCAGAAGCAAATTTTACGGAATAACTCATAATAGAGACTAGGTCATGCCCCTGTTCGTCTAAGGCTGTTCTTATGGCATTTACTTTGCCGTCTATCATGCCTGACGGAGCCACAATATCTACTCCCGCATCGGCATATGAAGCGGCAATATCGCCTAGTAGCTCAAGCGTTTTGTTGTGATCATAGTTGCCTTTTTCTGTAGCATAGCAATTTCCGTGATCGGTATATTCACATAAACAGCAATCGGCAATAACAATGAGGTCTGGAAAGTGTGTTTTAATTAAAGAAATAGCCGTTTGAATGACGCCTCCTGCACTGTAAGCTTCCGTTGCTTCTTCGTCTTTAGTTTCGGGAATACCGAATAGTATTACTGATTTAATACCGTCAGCCACGGCGATTTCAACCTCTTCAAGTATTGAGTCAGGACTGTGCTGTAATACACCCGGTAAACTAGATATTGGAGTGGCACTTTCTAGTGTCTCATTGA
>QFBU01000015.1 GCA_003265975.1 Candidatus Marinamargulisbacteria bacterium SCGC AAA071-K20 | reverse complement strand
AGAAACCATGCATGGTTTGCAGCAACAAAGAAGATATTTGCTCCTTTTTTCACTGCTTTTTTTAAATGCCAAGGGTACATTGATTCTAGGCAAATGGCATGACCAAATAGTAACTCTGAATGATTGATAACAATACTCGTTAAGGTTGCTTCTTGTGCAGCACTAAAATCATTTTCTGGTATGAAATGTCCAAAGCCTATCCATTTTGTGGCATTCTTATAAGGCCAGTATTCACCAAAAGGAAATAAATGAACTTTATCATAAATAGTATTATCTATTCCATTTTTATTAATGGAAACTATACTATTAAAATACTGAGATTTTTGAGAGTCATATCGTGGGGTACCCATTAATATATGGCTTGAATTGTTTTTTAAGGTTAGTTGTAGTTGCCTAATAAATACTTTGTTTTCTAAATTTAGTTGAGTGGTAATAGTTTCAGGTAAAAAGAGTATGGCTGGTTTAAAAACACTAGCTGCTTGTTGGCTTAGAGTAATATAGTCATGTTGAATCGTTTTTGTTTGTGCACTATTTAATTTTTCTTTTTGTCTGTGATTTGCTTGAATAATGGCTATTTTAATTTTTGCTTGATCTGTGAGATTTAGTTCAGTTTTAATTGACCCAAAACAATAGACACATACATAAAAGCTCATCGCTAATAAAATACATAGTTTATAAGAGTGAATATTTAACGAGGTATTAAACTGTTTCGATTGATATGAAAGTAAGGCTTTAGTTAATAATGTGTTGATACCAATAATAAAAAATGTAATTAAAAAAGGGCCTCCGATCCATGACAATTGAGCTATTGGATTTATAAAACTTTGGGTAGTAGCAAGTTGACCAATGCTATTTCCATAAGTACCAAGAGCCTTACAATATTCTAGTAAGGTCCAAAGCAGGGGAATAGTCCATAATTGAGAGCCAATTTTTTTGTATAATAATGCAAAAATACCCCAATACAAACTTAATAAAGCGGAGTAGGCTATCCATGACGAAACTATAATACTCTTAGTTGAAAAATCAATGAGGGATATTAAGAAATAATGTTGGATTAGCATAAATGGAAATGCAAATAAAATGGCTTTGAAAAATACTACTTTGTAAGATCTATGGCTTGAATGATGCAGGTCAAAAATAAAAGGGATGAGTGCAAAGTATGCCATAAAAGAAATACTAAGTTTGGGAAAAGCCGTACTTAACAATATACCAGAAAGACTACTTAAAATATTTTAACCCTCCAGGCTTTAATTTCGGCTGCGTCAGGTATATCTGAGTCGTTATTGTCGTCAAGATCTTCAACTTCTTCGTCTTTTTGTATGGTTATCTGAAGTTGTTGGTCGATTTTGTCTCTAAAATAGCCTGTCTGTGTGGCATCTTTAATTTCTGTTGTGGCAAAGCTAATATACCTTGCTACTCCAACCGAAGAGGTGAGAAAGTCTTTGTCGAACGAAAAAAGTATTTTGTTATCGCCATTCGAGTAAGCATTACTAACTTCAAATCCATTTTCTTCAACGTAGGTAAAGTTGTCAGAAGTTGTAGCAAATCCTGTAGAATTTGAATGAAAGAAGAGGGTTTCGTTGTCATTGATGAGTATGTAGTCTGACCACGTGTTGAAGTAGTTGTCGTAGAGTTGGTTTAAGGTTTGAGATAATAAAATTAGAGGGTCTTCTAAATAAGTTCGGCCAGGTGTTGGGAAGTATTGATCTGTACTACTTTCAATAAACTTTTCTGGCAGAGAAATATTAGGAGATGCTACTTTAGAAAAAATAACTAAATAATTATATTTTGAAGTGTCTATTGGACCTTGGAATGTCAGTTCTATTTGAAAATTTAAAGTAACGTCTTTGTCTGTAACTGTTCTGGCACAGCCTAAACTGAAAAGTAGAATGACTAATATGGATAGCACGGACTGTTTTAACTTCATTAGAATCTCTCTACTGCACTTTCATTAAATCGACCTTCGACCTTCCAAACGTCTTTTGTTTTTTGTAGTTCAAGTGCGTCATCAGGGAAGGCGTCTAATCTATACTTAAATTGTAACTCATCTAGCTGTTTATTATAGCCTACTATTAAAGATCGTTTATGTTCTTTTTTTACGATGTTTATGGTTTCCATTTCATATTTGTCTATTTCTATATTGGTTTTGTCATTGTCTAGTTCGGTTTTATATCTATAAGTAGTTTCGATATTCCATTGATAATCCTTGTTTTTACCTAAACTAAATTTGAATTTAAAATACGAACTATTTACTTCAGAAATGCTTTCGTCTATCCATTTACTCATATTTAATGATATATCATACGTAAAACTATAGTTAGAAGTGGGTGAAATTGTTGTAGCTAGTTTAAATGGATGAAATCGATTTTGATATTGATAATTTGTCTTTGTATTTAAATTTCTTCCTGTTTGGGCTGTCAGTTGTATTTTTGAATTAGGCTTAATTAGAATAGTTGTTTTGTAATTAGTGACTTCATTTTTAAGCCCAGTATAATGCGCCGTATTTCCCCATTTGTATTTTTCTGGAGAGACTAAGTAAAAATCTAGTGATTGATTAAGGTCATTTTGATCTCTAATTTCTCTACCTAAACTATAGAAAGGCGAGTTGTTTTCTATAGGGGCATATTGGCTTTTGTATGATGTATTTGTAACGATGTGATTGAAAGAGTCTTTTTTTAGAGAGGCATTAAAATTAAGCCCATAGATAGCGTCACCTTCGAATAAATTTTTGTCTGGATTTTTAAAGATATATTGTTCGTAGCTTGAACTTAAATTTAAGGTTGTTTTATGTTTTTTATTTTGTAAGGTTTTACTGACTTTATTATTAAAATAATAAGCGTTTGGTTCTATTGTAGAGTCACTATTTTCGGGATAAATACGACGTGTTTTTGAGGCTCTATCATATCTAGCTTCTTGGTATCGCCCTAAAGACACTTTTTGAGTGAAATTTAGACCCATTTTTTTTCTGTTGTGATTAATATTTATTTCTGGATGTTTAAATAGGAAGTTATTTCTACTGTCTGCGTTGTCTGTAGATACGTTGTCTTCGTCTAAATCCAACATTTGTTCAACTCTAATATCTAAGTCTAGGTTGCTCGAAAATCGTTTCTTAATTTTAGTGTATGTTTTAACTTGTTCGTCAGCGGCAAGGCTGTCATTTAAATAATCGTCTTTGGTGTAAGTAGCGTTATTTTCTACTTTCCACTTGTTTGGGAGGTATAAGTTGTAATAGTAGGAGTGTTTGTTTTTTATTCTTGATGTTGAATAATAGGTGTTATCATAGAGATTAAATCCATATCTTTTTTCATCATTAAAATGGCTGTCTAACTTTAAGTTTAAAAACTTTGTTGAGTTGTCAAAGTTAGCATGTTCTTTTGTATAAAGTTTATATTTATCTCCAAGTTGATTATAGTCTAGGGTAAATTCCTTCCCTTCACTTTTAGACTTACCAGTACTGTTAATTCGTTCGTCTAAGTCTGTTAACTTGTACTTTGTTTTGACATCAAAAAATTCAGTTGCGTGATAGGTGTTGTCTACTTCTATGTTTCTATTTTTCTTTTTGTTTCCTGTTCTAACATTTTTTCCACCGATTCGTTCTAATTCATCAAAATCAAAGTTGTAATAATAAAACATTCCTTCATTTCTTTTATAATCGTAATGATGACGTACTCCAAACCCCATTCCTTTATATTCAAAATAGTCTACTAATAAACTGGAGTCTTTCCTGTTGGAATGTTTATAGTCGATTGAATTTTGGATGAAGTAACCCCACGTATCTTTTTCTTTTTTTCCAATTACAGGAAAATTCCATACTACTTTTCTTTTTCCCAGCTCGTACGAATAGTAGGGTAATGGGTATGCTTCTAACAAAGGGATGGGTGGGAGATAATTAAGTGGAAATAAATTAAACTCGTTGTATAAAATTCCTCCAAAGATGACTAGACGCTTACTAGGTAAATATTGAAACTTATAGGCCCATAAATAGTGGTGAGGATGGTTTGGTAAATCACATGAAGTTACGCGTCCTCTAGTTCCATATTTCATCTTTTTTGTATCAATTAGTGTTTTTGCTCTAAAGTATAAATCTCCTTTTTCTTCGTGTGGAGTTATCCTTAGTTTAATATCTTTTAACATCACCGTCTTGTTGTCGATATCGAGGTAAAAATAACTTGATTTAAATTGGTCTTCTCCTCGTTGAATTAAGATATTTCCAGTTCCAAATGCTATGTTTTTGTCTACATCTAGAGTTAACTTGTCAGTTGAAATAGAAATGTCACCTAAATGTAAGTGGACATTTGAAGATGCTATTACTAATCTATTATTTTGTTTGAATTGTAGAGAATTACTATAAAGCTCCACTTCATCTTCACCCATTAATGGAGTGATGAGTAAGAAGAGAATGAACACTAAAATTTTTTTCATGTTTTGAGATTAATTAGACTTTTGGGTAACTCTGAGTTTTCAAATTCAAAGGGGCTCAACCAGTCGTTAAGTGATAAAGACTGAATGAGTAAGTAGTGTATTCTTCTAAAGACTAAATGTTGTAAGGACCCCGTTTTTTGAGTTTTTTTCCAAAATTCAAATGCCAACTGCAAATTATTAATCTTGTAATAGAGGTCACCTAAATATAA
This sequence comes from Candidatus Marinamargulisbacteria bacterium SCGC AAA071-K20, assembly GCA_003265975.1. GTDB lineage: Bacteria > Margulisbacteria > Marinamargulisbacteria > AAA071-K20 > AAA071-K20. The sequence continues at coordinate 23,177 of QFBU01000015.1, read as the reverse complement.
GTATGAAATTTCTAAATTTGGTTGGTGGAATAAGGCTTTTTTAAATTGCATTATCGCTAGTTCGTAATTTTCTAAGTGATAATACACAATGCCACGGCATAAATAAACAAGAGGGTTAGAGCTATTACTGGTTTCTGCTGTTTCTAGTGTTGAGAAGGCTAAGTCATAGTCACTTTTCATAATATGTATAAGTGATAAGTTGCAAAGTGCTTGTACGCAATTTGCATCGATTTGGATTGCAATATTTAAGCTAGAAAGAGCAGAGTGTATATTTTGTTTGATAAGATGTTCTACTCCTTTATTGTTATGCTCGAGAGCAAAACTCATGGTCTGTTCTTGTTTGTAATCTGTTGGGCTATATTCTTCAACATTAATAAAATAAGGAGAGTGCTTAGCCTTAAAAGGTATGATGAGGACGCATGTTTTAAAACGACTTTCTAAGACATTACAAGATTTATAATATGAAAGTAATGTTCTTAATTTAGGGAAGTTGATATTGAGTCTTTCAACCTGTTCTAAATGAGAAATTCCTTGTTCAATTTTCCCAAGTAGTATATTACTAATCGCAAAATAAAAGAGGGTGTTAATGTAGAAATTACTAGAACGATCTTTTACGTTTTCTAGAGTTCTTTCAAATTGTTCATAGGCAATATCTGTTTTTCCCATTTCCATAAAACATCGCCCAATAAGCGTTTGTACTTGAATATGATGTGGATGAGAATCGTCAATTTTTTGAAAACATTCTAATGCATTCATCAAGTCGGAGTCTCGTAAGTATAGAAGCCCTTTAGATACCAGTTCTTTTTGGCTATCTATTAACGTTGATATATTGTGATGAAGTGCTGTAGAAATTGAGTGATGGAGCTCCGAGGAAAAGGGGAACTTTGAAAGGCTTTCTTTTAAAATATCCATTCGATCTTGTTTTTTATTTTGCTTTTCAAAAACTGATACTTTGAGAAGGTTTGACCTTAATTCATAATTTGTATTCTTGAGAGAATTTAAGCTAATTAGACATTCGTTGAAGTTTTCTTGATTAAAATATAGCTGACATCTTAAAAGGGTAATGGCCTCTTTGTGTTCTTGAGGTGCTTTAGTTGAGAGATCTTCAACAGCCGTGGTGCAGAAGTCAAAATGATCTAAACTAACGTCTAAAGATAGGAGTGAGTCTAAAGTGTTAACGGCCTCTTCAAAATTACGGTCGTCACTTTCTAACTTAAGTCTTAATTGTAGCGCAAAAACTTGTGTTGGAAATTCTTTTAAAATACTTTTTAAATACTCATAAATTATTTTTGATTTGCTTTTGTCATTTTGATAAAGAGTGCTTAAAAGAGTTATTGCGTCTGAATAGTCGCTTTTTTCAATGAGTAAATAAGACAATAATTGTAATATATTGGGTTCTTCAGGAAACGTTTTTAGCGCTTCAGTGAGTATAGTAATGGCCTTGCTTAAGAAGTCAGGTTTATATCTGTAAATCTCTTTTAAATGTTTTGTGGCTTTTGTTGGATTGCAGGTTTTGAGATGTAATTTAACAATGAGTTCTCTTAATTTGATGTGGGTGGGGGAGGTTATTAGGATTTGTTCAAGTTTTTTGACAATATGCTCAGCCATGTCAGGCGCGAGACTTACTAATTTTTCGTAGGTATCTATGGCTTTGTCAAAGAGTTGAGATTGTAAATAGAGTTCTGCGAGAACTTTATAACATTGACTGTCTTCTCTGTTTATTTTTACTAAAGACTCATAGAAAGTTATAGCTGCTTGAATATTGTTTTCTTCTAAATAGATCTTGGGTAATAAGTCTATTAGAGTAGAATCATAAATTTCTCTTTTATATGCTTTTTCAAGTAATGGGAGAATTAGTTTAGAATCTCTCCCTTTATAGTAAATCTTTCCAAGTAATAAGTAGAGGTCAGGGTGTTTAGAATTTAGATCAAATATATAATCTAGTTCATGGGTAGCTTCACTAAAATAATTACAATGAATATAAAGCTGTGATATTAAAAAACGAAGTGCGATGTTTTCTGGATGTCTAATTAATTCTTTGTAGAGTGGCGTAAGAATGTTAGCTAGCTCGCTGGGATGTGTATGTATAGCTTGTTTGAAATGGTCTAGTGCTTCAACAAATGCGTGTTTCTGCACTTGTAGTAGGCCTGTTTTAGTGGATTGGTTATTTTGGTGTTTTATCTGTATTTGCATTGATATGTAATGATGCTTACTGCAATCCCTCCATAAATCATATTGGGAATCCATGCTCCTAAAAATGGAGTGATACTACCGTCTTTTGCAAAAGCTCTGCACAGTGCTACAACAAAGAAATAGAAACCTACAGTAAGTACTGAGATACAAATAGCAATAATAACGCCCCACCAGTCTTTTCCCGAACGAACAAAGCTAAGACAATAGGCGATCCCCAAAAGACCAAAAATAAAACAAGCAAGGGGAATGCTGGATTTCATATGATATTCAACTTCCAGAGACCGGGTACTAATACCTCCCTTTGTGAGCTTGTGAATCTTACTTTTTAATTCTTTAGAATCCATTTCTTTTGCAGATTTATTTTTTTTGTAAAAAGAAAATATATCTTGTTGAATGTTAATAGTCATTTGATCGAAATGATCTAAAAACTCAATTAATCCATCGTCGTTAGTTTCTTGAATGAATCCATTTAATAATACCCATTTGCTTTCGCCCCATAATGCTCTTTTGGCGGCAATGACTCTTGGAAAGGTGGCTGTTTCTTCAAATATTAATATGTTTTCCATTCTAGATTGTTTGGCGTTAATTCTTTTAATGTAGAAATAACGATTATTACCGTCTTTAAACACTACGTTTTCTTTAATGTCTGGAGGTGGTTTCTTTTTAATTTCTTTTCTGATGAGTTTGTCGGATGTATGGTTTGACCAAGGGACTATTTTTTCATTTGTGAGGTAAGACAATGCCGCTGTTGAAAATGTAAAAAACATCAACGGAATTATAATTCTAGTGGTATTTACGCCGGAGGTTCTAAGTACAGTAAGCTCGTTGTCTTTGGCCATACGTACCATGAGTAGCATGACAGAAAATAGTACTGCCATTGGAAAAAACAACACCATAATGGCAGGTAGTTTGTAGAATAGAAGCCTAGTAATAGTATAAAATGAGATGCCCGATAATATGGCAAGTTCAATTAAATAAAATAGAATATCGACCACGCCAATAATCGCAAAGCCTGAAACAGCTAAGAGAAAAGGATTGAAAAACTCTTTAAATAGATATCGATCCAGGATCTTAGTGTTATTTTTAAACCACCCATTAAATTTCTTTCGAAAATGATGTAGTTGGAACATTCACTAGTCTTAAGCTAGTTCGTCTGCACGTTGTTGCTGGCGAGTTCTTTGCTTAGCAGCTTTTTCTTTTCTCTTTTTTTCTTCTGATGGTTTTTCGAAATATTCTCGGGAACGTAATTCTTGTAAAGTTCCCTCGTTTTTCAATTTCCGTTTAAACTTTCTCAAAACCGAATCAATAGATTCTCCAGGTCTTTTTTCTTGTTTAGCCAATTCAATCACTCCTAAATTAATTAAGTATAAGTTGTTATTTGAGATAAGAATTTCCTCAATAGAACTATCTGGGACGTCAGAGGAAACCACTTATTGACTATAGTTTATCATCATTCTAGAGAAGAAAGTAGTGCGTCGAGTTGAAGTCGTTTGTTTACGTTATATTGTTGATTTTCGAGGGTTTTTAAAAGGGTAGGGACATAAGAATAATGTTTGGGGTTATTTATAACTGTAATTTCTTCTAACCAAGTGTAAATTAGCTCGTCTATAGGTATTTTTTCATCAACTATGCTTTGAGATAAGGTGAGTCTTTCAAAGAGAGAGCTAGATATGACTTTAGAAAAAGGTGCAAATGTATGAGTAGGTTTTGGAATTGAACTTGATTTAGGTATGAAAAGTTGTGTGCAACGAGACATTATAGTTTTTGGAAGTGTATGTAAATTGTTACTAAGTAGAAAAAAACATGTGTTTTCCGGAGGTTCTTCTAGTGTTTTTAAGAAAGCATTGGCAGCTTGTTTGGTTATTTTTTCTGTGGTGTCTATAACTATAAAGAGCTTGCTTTGATGTAGGGGGCCATATTTAATGCTTTCTTGTAATTCTCTAATTGTATTTATTTTAATTGAATTACTTTCTTCAGTATGTCGAACAAAGTCTACTAGGTTACTTTCTGGGGTCTCGAACTGTTCAGGCGTAATTTTAACGCCGTCAATTTCATTTCTCCACTTTTGTATAAGATATAAAGCCGTCTGTTGTAGTTGCGTCCCTGGTTCTCCAAAAAAGAGGTATGCAGAGCCTAATGACTTTCTTGATACGATAATGTCTAAAAGAGATTTTGTTTTTTCAGGTAATTCAAACATGAAAAAAGTGTATCCTTTTTTTACAAAGTTGTCATGGTAGATTAAAGTAACTTAGCTCTTATATTAGTTCAGCCGTTGGAACGTCATACAAAATATCGTCAAATTGGTGACGGTACAATGGCATATTTAATCTTTTTTCATCTAAAACATGTCCAATGAAACCAATTGTTCTACTTAAAACAAAAAATGCATTAAGCGTTCCACATTCTATAAATTGGTCGATTTCTTCATCTGAATAGTTTAAGCTTTTCCACATATCTACCATCAATACACCTATAGTTCCGTCTACGTTTAGAATAAGATTGTCTTTTTTAGCAGATGTTATCTTCTCAACTTCTAGTGCATAGTCTAGTAAATTTGTATTTGGAAAGTGTTTTATTGCAAACTCTTTAAGTCCTTTTACTCTTAAATCTGGATTTTTAATAGACTTTATTTTATGTCCAATTCCAGGTATTGCTAAGCCTTTTTGTTTCATTTGACTAACAAATTCTTTAGGTTCAAGTTTATCGTCATACGCTTTTTTGATGTATTTTGCAGCGCCGTCAATGGCTCCTCCAAATTTCGGACCAATGGTTAAGAGTCCTGAGCATAGACACGATACTAAGTCTTTCCCAGCTCTGGCAGAGACTCTCGCATTATGAGCCCCACTTACTGCAGGTCCATGGTCAGCGGCTGTTTTGATAACCGTTTCTATGAAGTCAGTAGCCCATTTTGGATATCGTTTTTTAAACCACAGTAAACTAATTACATCTGCTATTGTAAATCCAGTTTCTGGGGTGGCTACAGAACTAATTGGGTGACCTGCATAATGAGCTTCGTCTCCTCGGTCGTCTGAAATTGTACAAATGAAATTAGTTTCTTTACGTATCACGCCTTCTTTTTTGGCTGAAGAAAAGTCTTGTGGAAGTTTAGGAATAACATACTCTGTAGGCTCAACGGCCTTAACAATGCCTTCTCCTGCTAATTTTTTGTATAAATCTTTGATTCGTAAATGAAGGTCGTTAAAAGAACGGGGTACAATAAATCCAGCTTTTTTCATGGCGTTATTTTTTGTACCGGCTCTTTCTATACTTGTGTTAGCTGATGCACCTGCGTGTCCAAATTGAACGGTAGTATTAAAATGTTTGACTACAGTTCCTATACACCAAGCTACTATTGGTTTAGTTAATTCACCTTTTTCATAGGCTTCAATAACTTCATATTCTGCTTTTCCACCAACTTCACCTAGAAGGATAAAATATTTCACCTCGTTATTCTTTTCCATTCTCAATAAATGATCTAGGTATCCAGAACCAGGAAACCGATCTCCACCAATGGCTACTCCCTCTGCAATACCGTCGGCATTTAGGGCAATGGTGTTAGCTATCTCATTAAACAGCCCCCCTGACCGAGTCACTAAGCCAGCAGATCCAGAGACATGCATTTTAGATTTTACGATTTGTTCGATTGTTCCACCAATATTTGCTGTTTTAAATACCCCAGGAGAAATGGCTCCAACTGTGGAGGGGCCAATTAAAATCTTTCCACTTTCTTTAGCTTTCATATTTATTTCTCTGGTATCTCGTTCAGGTATTCCTTCAGCCGTTATCATTATCACTCTTATAGACTTAATCAAAGTAGCTTCGAGGGATACTTCTGCAGCTGTTCTAAATGATGCGAAATTTAAAAATATATCTGCAGTAGGCTGATTCTTTGCAGCCTCGGTTGTAGATTTATAAATAGGAATCATTATTTCTTGGTCACCAAAAAAGAATTTTTGAAATGAAGCAGAACTTGTTGGATGAACAATTGCTGCAACAGATGGTGTTTTTCGTTTGCAAATAAAATCGTAATCAAGCATACGTTGTATTGCTTTAGTATTGTTGTTCCAAAAAATGGCTTGGCTTTTTTCTGTGAAGAGTTTATTCATTGGTACACTCCTATCGTTTTAGTGCTAGGCGGACAATGTCCGTCATATGTGTTTCAGGACCATATACAAAAATAGGTATATCAAGATCCTCACATGCTTTTTTAATATTTTTTAATCCTTCTTCATAGTTGGGGCCGCCACGTCTTACATATATATGGGTACCTACTTCTTTTAATTTCTCGGTATAATCTTTAATGGCTAGAATAATTCCACTAAAGGTTTTTGCAACATCGGTAAAATTAGCGATGGCTCCACCAATAATTAATATTTTGTTTTCTTTATGACTTGTTCTTGTCATTAAATCTAATACCGTTTTAGCGTATGTATACGTTTCTTCTGTGCTTGGATTCCCAGAATACTCTCCATAATTAGACATTTCGTCGACGCCACTTAAATCTGAAATGGTATCCGCATAAACTACCGATGCTCCACCCCCGGCAACTAAGGTCCACACTCTACCTTTCGGGTTAAGTATAGTAAGTTTTAAACTGGCTCCAGATGCTTCATCTGCTTTTTTAATCATGATTTCTTCTTCTGTTAAGGGTTTTTGACCAAACGGTGACGAAAACTGAATGTGGTCCCAACTTTTATCCATAATAAATCTTGCCGTGTCGTCTAAACGCGCTACAGAGTCTAATAAATAGACTTGGTTTCCTTTGAAAATAATTGGATTTAACTCGAGATAAGAAAAATGAAGGTCTTTAAAAAACATGTAAAATTTAGTAGCAAATGTATTAAAATTTGGGATGTTAATACTGTCTTTTAGTTTGTTTTGAATTAGTGAGGAAACGTCTTCCTCTGTAGAATTGACAGGGATTTTTATATGAATCGTTTTGTCCCAATGTTTTTCGATATTAACCCCACCATATTTTGAAATATGAATTTCATCGTACTCTTCTTCAGTTGTAGCTGAAATATATAATTCGTCTTTCGCATTATGACTTACAAAGGGTTCAACTAAAAAGTGATTCAACGCGCCTGTTGTTCCGTCTAATAGAGTGACATTTTTTTTACTTCGTTTGTCTACCCATTGAATAACGTCGTCTAACTCAATATCTCCAACGGTTTTCTTTTTAACTAAAACTAGTTTGTTTTGACCTCGTTTACCAAATAACATATCTGGTTTAACTACTAATTTATCAATAGTTAACCAAGGTTTATTTTTCGATTCTTCTTCTAGTTCACTGGAATCACTTATTGCTGCGGCTTGGAAATCGTATTTAAAATCTTTGAAATACTCATTCCAATATTTTGAAAATAGATGTTTACAATTGTATTCTTTTACTGCTCGTTGCGCCATAGGAACACCTCGCTTTAGTATTTTTTAAACTAGATGTTAATACTAGTTTATTTTTCAGGGGCCAATCATAGCAAGCAATGATCATTGGATCAAATAAAAATGGGGTTATAAATATGAGATCTGTTTATTAATAGGTGTTTAATTTAAAGCTAAAAGTATTTAATAAATATAATGCACGAATTTAATTCTTTAGATTGCTTATTATTTAGTTGATTACAAAGGATTTACTATTAAGTGGAGAGCCCTAGAATAGTTGATACTACAATGGCTATCCACATATAAGTGCGTTGTTTTTTTATGGTGGTAAGTTCGCTTTGTAGCGTGTCGTTAGTTTTTGTAATATCCGTATGTAAAGTATCAAATTCATTTGAAGTATTTAAACTTTTTAACTCAAGTACTGCAATTCTACTTTTGTTTGATGCATAAGACTTTTTAAACGATTTAGATAAGTGGTTAAGTTCTCTAATCTCAGTTGGACTTAACGAAATATTTTGTTTCTGAATTTCTTCAATAAGCTTGTTAATAGAAATAGCTAACTCTCTTCGGGAGATACTTCTATTGGGCTTAAAGTTGTGTGTATTGTCTAGAGGCAAGTATCCATTGTTAACACTTTTTTCAATCGCCTTATAGGCGGCATCTGACTCAGAGACATCGTTGATATCAGCCCCTAATATTGATGTTGAAAGTGTGATTATTGTTAATAAGCTAATTAGTACTTTTGACATTTGTTTTCTCCTTGATTGTTATTTCTTTTTCTAAACTTTGTTTATTATTAATTTTTAATATAATGTTACTTTGACCTTTCTCAAGTGCTTTAAAGTGAAGTTTGAGTAAAGAATTTTGGAAAGGAAGCGTCTTTGATTTTAGGTTATCGATACTTATTACCGAGTTTTTATACGTAACGTTGGGTGTGTTGGTGATTTCTGGATTTACGGAATAACGAATAAAGCGTAGTTTTTTATCAAGGTGTATTTCTAGGTTTTCTAAGTTAAGTGGATCTGCTTGTTTTTGATTGATACTGATATAAAAATAATCGCCTTTTTCTATACTTTCTTTACTTTCACTTAAGCTAAGCCGTTGGGTAGGTAAATGTTGTTTTAATTTACTTATTAGTACTTTGTTTGAGTTAGATTTTATGAGTACTCGAATGGACTGAGTTGGCAAGCTTTCTACTGGCGTTTTTATAAGCCATGTTAATTTTTCTTGCTTGTTTGACTCTAGTAAAGGAACTTTTTTTATTTTTTCTTCTAATGAGACAAGTGCTAATTGTTTTGGAAGTCTAAGAGATGCGGCTATTCTTTTGATGGGTAAATGAGAATAGTTAGATAAAGTTAACGTCGTTAAGTAATAGTTTTCAACTGGAGATGTTTTTATTAGTTTTGTAGAAATCTTATAACTTAATTTTGGTGGTGCAGAAAATAAGATATTTCGTTCAATTGAATTAGATTCAAGCGTCGTTGATTGCGCTCTGAATCCAATGTTGAATAATCCCGGTTCAATGGCGTCATTGAGTTTTACTTTAATAGGAATTTGAAGTGTTTCACCTGTTTTTAAAATGGAGTGAGTTGTATTCAGTTTTCCTTGAGTGATACTGAGTCCTTTTGGTAAGTCAAATTCTAGTTGGCTTTGATGTGCGTCAAAGCCCCCAGAATTAAATATATACGCCATAATTAAATGTTCTTCAGTAGAGTTTATAGGGATTTCTTTTGGTGCAGTGAGTCCCAAGCTTAATTCTCCAGGAGCTAAGGTGATTTCACCTAAACCATAAAGGGTTTTGATGCTTAAATTTTTACTAGGCTCTACGCTTTGAGGATTCCAATAAAGTCCAAGAGCTGTGTCTTTTTCATTTTCTCCGGTTCTAATAAATGAACGCCCTTCTTTGTAGTCTATCTCCCAAGGATTATCTACAAGCGTGCCCCAATTGGAAAGGAGTAATTTGTCTGGAGGGTAAATTTGTAAGTCTCCTAATTTTAAGGTGCCCTGAGCAATGATATTTGGCGTACTTAAACTATCGAAGGTCATCCAATAATCGGCTAGTCTTTCTTTGTCTAATTCAAGTTCAGAGGTAATCTCGGATTCTCCAATTCTAAAAGGAGCGCCATCATTTGATCCCAATTTAGTATCTAACATTAAACGTAATCCGATGTCATGTTTTGTGCTGTCTAAATTTTGGATATCGTATGAAATTAAAACGGCATCTTTTACTCTAGTGGTTGGACTTCTAAAAAACTGTAATGTTTGCGTAACAGAAATCTTATCAAATTTTACAACTGTACTTAAACTTTCGGCATTCTTTTCTTGGGAGACTACTTCTCCAAAGGTTGTTAACTTTCCTGTTCGGCGTTGTGTTTTTTTACTGGGGCCACCAAAGATATAATTTTTACCGTCTATTTTAATAGTTGTATAGGATGTCCAAGGAGTGGGTCTTCCGTATATTAGTAACTGGTTGTCATCTGACAAGCTTAAGGGGTCCCCATTTGTAGTTTCAATTGAAAATCGTCCTTGGTCTTGAGGTCCTTTGTTTACAATTATTTTTATGAATTCATTCGTTAATGTATCACTCTTTTCACCTGCAACTACAGGGAATGTACACATTAATATAAGAAGAAAAAAAAGTGTTTTTTTAAATATGTATTTCATAATCATAGTTCAAATTTATATTTTATAGTGATAAAACCTGTTTCATTTTTACCAAATTCTCTTTTTGGTTTAAATCTGTATCTTTCTTTTACTGCTTGAAGAAAAGACTTGTCTAATAACTTGTGCCCAGACGAACTTACTACAGTAGCATAAATGACGTTTCCATAAGCATCAATTTTTGCTTTTACTTTTACGGTTCCCTCTAAGTCATTATTAATAGCGTCTTTTGGGTAGGCTGGTAGTACGGCACTCGCTACAATGGGCTTGTCTCTATCTCCAGGTTGACGTTCTCCAATTTTTTGAGGAACCCCAGCCGATGAGGTTTTGGTCTGTCCCTTTTTGGTTTTTGGACGCCCTTTTTTAGCGATTGGTTTTGGACGACGCACTTCTTTTAATTCGAAATTTACAGGGACCTTTGTATATTCCGGTTCGTCAGGAATTATTGTTGACTGAAGGGACAGGGGGATTAATAAAATTAAAGAATGAAGGATAACCGTGATTAAAAAGGACAGTCTTTCGGTGCCTTTTTCAGTAATAATCATCCGTTTTTAGGGCGTTTTTTTTCGGCTTGTAAGATAATATTTAAACCGCCACCTAATCGGATTTGGTCTAGAATTTCAACGATAAAGTAGTAGGCTAAATTTCTATCCGCATTCAAAATAATTTTTGTTTGGTTGTCTTGATCTATCTTTTGTTTAACAAACTGTTGGAGGTTATCTAATTTAACTTCTTGTTTATCTACCATTATAGTTTTGGTTTTGGTTACCGAAATGGTTAAGCCTTTTTCTTCTTTTACAACACTAGTAGCTTGAGGAAGGTCTAGTTTAAGTCCATCTTTATTTGTTATTAAAGTGGTTGATACTGCAAAGAAAATAAGGAGGATAAAAATGATATCCAGTAGTGGTGTCATTTCAAAACGAACATCGTCCGATTTTGATCTGGTATAAAACATTCTAAGTACTCCTTAGTTCTTTATTGAATCGTTGTCTTGTATGAATAAAGTTATATTGTAAGCAAACTTTTCCATACCCATTAAAACAGCGTCAATTCGGCTTCTTAAATATTGGTAAAAAAGTATTGCTGGAATAGCAATTCCCAAGCCAGCAACAGTTGTTACTAGGGCTTCTGCAATTCCTTTTGAAAGTAGTTCGGGGCTACCAATATGGCCACCTGACACAACATTGAAAATATCCATAATCCCTAATACTGTACCCATTAATCCTAAGATTGGAGTGACAGTAATTAAGCCGGAAAGTAATGCCATTCCTTGTTCTAATTTTTGCAATTCATTAATGGAGGCTTCTTTAATACTGTCTCTTATGGCTTCTCTGTCTAGATGAGAGTACTTAATGGCATGACCTGCTACTCTGAGTATGATTTTTCGTTTTGATCTTAAATCTCTAAGGGTTTCTTCTTTCCCCGCATTTAATAATTGGCTTTTAATGGTGTCTAGTGCTGTGTCTGAATCTACAGCTTGTACATTTAAAAATAAATATTTTTGGACGATGATATATACGGCACCTAATGAACAAAGTAAAAGCGTATACATAATTGGTCCGCCTTTAATAAACAGTTCCCACATAGTGATATCCTCCTTAAGGTTTTTCTTGAAAAAGAACGCAGTTATCCTAGCATAATACTTGTTAAACTTGAATATTAATTATGAGAGTTTTTTCTATTTTTTGGATCGGTTATTGTTGCGATTCTTCGAGTTGATTTATCCGTTTAAGAAGTTGGCAAAGTCCACCGTAGTTCATCTTATTAAATTTAAAGGTAAGACGAGTTTTGTCTTGTAACATATTTCTTTCTTTTTGGATCAGAGAAGGGTGAACTTCTTCAAATTCTCCTGATTTTAATAAGTGTTTAAATTCTTTGTTTATTTCTTTTAATGTTTTTGGGTGTAAGTGTTGGTTATATCTTAATACCGCATAATCATCTAAATATCTTACGGAGTGATAATATTTGTAGAAAAGTTCAATTTCTTTTACAGCCACATCTACGTTATTAGTAAGTGTAAATATGTCCATGTCTTGTGGGGAAATATATTGTTTTTCTATAAATTCTTGATTGATATAGTCTGCCCATCGTTCCCAATATTTACTTTTGGGGTGAGTCATAAAAATGGTTGGTCGTGGAGCGCAACAACCTGTTTGAATTAATGTTAGTATTTCGAAGGCTTCGTCGTGTGTCCCAAATCCTCCTGGAAAAATTATAGTGGCGTCTGATTCTCTTACAAAAAATAGTTTTCTAATAAAAAAGTATTTATAGTCTAGAAGCTTTGGATCGTTAATTATATATTTATTGGGCTTTTGCTCAAAGGGCAGCTTTATATTTAGCCCAAAACTCATTTCTTTATCGGCACCTGCGTTTCCGGCTTCCATTATTCCTGGTCCGGCACCTGTGATGATGTAGTACCCTAGTTTTGTTAATTTTTCAGAAATGACTTTGGTCATTTTATAGTTGGGGTTGTCTGGTTTTGTTCTGGCTGATCCAAAGATACCTACCTTTTTGGATCCTCTATATTCTAAGAAAGTACTTATGGAGTTTTTTAATTCCTCAAGAGTGGTATTTACTAATTTTAGGTCAGAATTTGAAGGTTGGAGTGTATAGATTTTGACTAAATTCATGATTGAACTTAACAATAGGCTCTTTTCGTCTGAGTCTAAATCATCAAATATGGTGGATAAAAATTGTTCTATATCTTTGTTGTTAAACACTTTGGTTCATTGCTCCTTTTTTTTTAAATGACGTTTGTTCTGGGTGTCTCAAGCTTTATATTCCCTTGATGTGGAAGATATAAACATTTAAGATGGGCGTATGTCTAAAATCAACATATTAAGCTTACAGACTAAAGAATTCAAGGAAATGTGCGTAAAAGCAGGCTTAAAAGGCTTTGTGGCAACGCAGGTTTTTGAATGGGTTTTTAAGAAATCTATAGTAGATTTTGACAAAATGCCAAATATATCTAAAGCCAATAGTCAGATATTAGCTGAAAACTTTGAAATATTACCCTTTAAATCATCTGAATCTCTGGATTCTAAAGAAGACAACGCTAAAAAGTGTATGTTGACCCTAAACGACGGTCAGATTGTTGAGTGCGTTATCTTAAAAGAAAAAGACTATTATACGCTTTGCGTGTCATCTCAAGTGGGTTGTGGCGTTGATTGTAAGTTTTGCCTAACAGGTGTAGCAGGATTTAAGCGTAATTTGAAAGTTGAAGAGATTGTTGCACAAGTTATTTATGCTAATAGTGAAGGCTATCCAATTAGTAGGTTAGTGTTTATGGGAATGGGAGAGCCATTACTGAATTTAGATAGTGTTATTAATTCGATTGAATTGATGCATCAAGAGGACAGACTGGAGCTTAGTAAACGAAAAGTTACTGTATCCACGTCAGGATATCTGCAGGGAATAAAAGAACTTATTAAGCGGGAATTTTACATTAATCTTGCTTTTTCTGTAGGTTCTGCAGATCCGTTAAAACGAGCACCGATCATGCCTATCGAAAATAGAAACCCTATTATGGAAGTGGCCAGAGAAATTAAACGTTATCAAAATTTACATAATAGAAAACTGACCCTAGAATATACCCTTCTTGAGGGTAAAAACGACTCTGAGTTCGAAATTAAATCTTTAGTGAATTTAGCTAGATATTTAGATGCAAAAGTAAATTTGATCAATTTGAATCCTCACAAAAAAATTCCATTTAGGCCTGTAAGCGAACAAAAGTTAAAGATGATTCGGGACACAATTAGAGTAAACCAGGTACCTGTAACCATTAGATTTAAGAAAGGCCAAGACATTACAGCGGCTTGTGGCCAGTTAGGTGAAAGTTTACTTAAGTGAAAAATTTTAGAAAAGAAAGTATAAATGTTTTAGAGGTTCGGTCAAAAGATGGCTTGAAACAACTTAAAAAACTTATAAAGAAATCAAAAATTGTAAAGGTTTTAGTTAAGAAACCTAGTGAGCACGTTGTTCTCCATGTTCCTATTTTAGTCGTTATTTTATTTTCTATATTTACACCCTTACTTACCGCTACTTGGTTCTTTTTCTGTGTAATTCGAGGGTATACTTTAGAAGTTTACTCTTAACACGTTTTAAGATTATTTTTTTTTAATCAAGCCTGACTACGTTCCAACAAGATTTTAATAAAGGTACTGCCCCTAAATTTGAGGCAAGAAAATTTATTATTAGAGGAATTAAACAAACTTAAACTTGAATATAAAAAAAGTAAGGAAAATTTAGCTACTGAGTAGCTGCCTGAACTTATTAAATGACTAATCTAGGATATTTACTATTTTGAATAATTGATATAGTATTCTGTCTGTTTATTTTTTGGATTTGGAACGACCGTATAACTATGAAAAAAATTCGTGTAAAAAACACATATGATCTAAGACTGACTGGTGTACCTAGTCGTACTATTCGCGAGTCTAGTCTTGGCAAAACTTTATCTGTACTACCTACAAGTATTTCCTTAATAAAGCCTAAGCTTTCTGTAAAAGAAGGTGCAAGCGTTAAGACTGGTACCCCTTTGTTTTATGATAAAAGAGACGAGAATATTAAGTTCTTGTCTCCTGGAACAGGAACAGTAAAGGAAATTGTTTATGGACCAAGACGGTGTGTAGATGAGGTCATTATTGAACTTTCTGGCAAAGAAAGTTTTGAACCCTTTAAGAAGATTTCAACAGCTGGATTAAAGAAGTTAAAACAAGAAGATGTAGCGTCTGCTATACAAGAGGGTGGCTTATGGGGCGTTTTTACAGAACATCCTTTTAGAAGCATCCCTCGTTCTACTACTGTTGCGCCTGCTATTTACGTTACTGTTGATAATGACGAACCATTTTTACCTCAATCTGCAGTTTATTTAAAAGACAGAGAAGAAGATTTTAAGTTTGGGCTTGCAATTCTTGAAGCGCTTTCCGATAAAGTATATGTTGGTGTTTCTTCACAGAACGAGAATATCAAAACAGCCCTAGGCGCTAGTGTTACTCACGAGTTAGAGGGGCATTATCCTGCAAACAACGCGAGTGTATTTCTTTATTATAATAAAGAAAGCGAATCTGAAAATAAGTCGTGGTCAATTAAAGGCCAGGATGTTCTTAGGTTGGCTGAATTGTTTAAAGAAGGTAAGTATCCAGTACAACGACTAATAGTTGTTGCTGGTGATCATGCCAAAAAACCTAGCCATGTACTTGCTCGTGAGGGGATGTCGGTTGCAGATCTTGCTGGAAAAGCACCAAATGAACCTACCCGATATATTGCTGGCGGCGTGCTTACTGGTCGTCAAATAACTGAAAAAGGAATCCTTGGTTTTAATGACTATGCCATTCATTTAATAAGAGAAGGTAAAGAAACAGATATGCTTACTTTCTTTAAACCCGGATTTGATAAACCTACATTTGGACGTACTTATATGTCCTCTCTTTTTAATAGTTCACTTTTTAAAATGAATACCAGCTTAAATGGTGGTTATAGAGCATGTGTCTCTTGTGGTGAATGTCCAAAAGCCTGTCCTACCGAATTGTTACCTCAATTGTTAATGAAAGAATTAAAAGCCAATGACACTGAAGAAGCTCTGGATCAAGGATTCCTTGATTGTGCTGGCTGTGGTCTTTGTACTTATG
Source organism: Candidatus Marinamargulisbacteria bacterium SCGC AAA071-K20 (assembly GCA_003265975.1). Taxonomy (GTDB): domain Bacteria; phylum Margulisbacteria; class Marinamargulisbacteria; family AAA071-K20; genus AAA071-K20. The sequence goes on along the minus strand of QFBU01000015.1, from coordinate 7,311 downwards.
TGTGTCCATCAAAAATAGATTTAGATACTGTTTTTGATGATGCTCGAGAAAAATTATATTGGGAAGTAGAAAAATGAACCCATTAAGAGCACTATTTGATAAATTAGAAAAACCATTTCATAAAGGAGCTCCTCTTGAAAAATACTACCCTTTGTTTGAAGCGATGGAATCGTTTTTATTTAGTACTCGTTTAGTTACAAAAAGTAAGGTTCACGTTCGTGATAACTTAGGAACAAAGCGATTTATGTCGATGGTTCTTTTTGCACTTACACCCTGTGCATTGTTTGGTATTTATAATACTGGATATCAATCACATCTAGCGTCCGGACTAAGTTTAGACTTGGTTTCGGTAGTACTAACAGGGGCTCAAATTGTGCTTCCAATAGTTATAGTTTCATATGCAGTTGGCCTGTTTTGGGAGTTTCTATTTTGTGTCATTCGTGGGCACGAAGTAAATGAAGGGTTTTTAGTAACGGGTCTTTTGTATCCGTTAATTTTGCCTCCAACTATTCCTTTATGGCAAGTGGCTGTTGGAATTACATTTGGAGTAATTGTTGGAAAAGAAGTATTTGGTGGGACTGGACGAAACTTTCTAAACCCTGCATTAACTGCACGTGCTTTTCTGTTTTTTACATATCCAGCGAGTATAAGTGGAGAAGTTTGGACTGCCATTATTACTAGTAAAGACAAAATAGTGGATGGGTTTAGTGGCGCTACAGCGCTTGCGATTGCAGCAGCAACAGAAGCTCCTAACAATGCTCAACTTGCAATGGAGTCTGCTGGGTATAATTTAAACGATTTATTTATAGGATTTGTTCCTGGAAGTATCGGCGAAACGTCAGCGGCATTGGCAATAGTTGGGGGCCTATTTCTAATTATTACTGGCGTTGGAAGCTGGCGAACCATGTTAGGTGGTTTTTTAGGTGCTGTGAGTATGTCTTTGTTATTTAATTATTTTGCGACTTCTTCAACGTTGCCATTTTTTCAGTTAGACCTTCTTTGGCAATTAAGTATGGGTGGGTTTGCTTTTGGAATAGTGTTTATGGCTACCGATCCTGTCTCATCTCCAGCGCTTGAAAGCTCTCGATTTATTTATGGCTTTTTAATTGGAATGTTGGGAATGATTATTCGTGTAATTAACCCTGCTTATCCTGAAGGCTGGATGCTTGCTATTTTACTTATGAACGTATTTGCACCGCTTATAGACTATGTTGTTTTACAGAAACGAAAGAAAAAGAGAATTCGAAATGTCATCTAATAACAGTACGGCTAAGACCTTTATATTTGCAATTGTGATGTGTGTTATTTGTAGTTTTTTATTAACGGCTGCTGCTGTTGGGTTAAAAGACAGACAAGTAAAAAATATTGAGTTAGACAAGCAAAAAAATATTTTAAAATCACTTTCGCTTCTTGATACTTCAAAAAAAGTTACTGCAGATGAAGTTGATAAACTGTATTCAGAAAATGTTAGAAACTTTTATATGACGGCTTCTGGGAACTTGTCTCGAACTCAGGAAAGTGAGTCTGACTTACCTCTTTTTGTTGTAGGTGTTAAAGAAATAAAAAGTTACGCGATGCCATTTAAAGCGTATGGGCTTTGGAGTTGGGTATATGGTTATGTTGCTGTTGCAGGTGACGGAAATACCGTTGTAGGTTTAACTGTTTATCAACATGGAGAAACACCTGGTCTTGGTGGAGAAGTTGAAAAAGACTGGTTCCAAAAACAGTTTATAGGTAAAAAACTAACAGATTCTCAAGGTAAGTTTATTTCTGTAGGTATAGTCAAAGGGAAAGTTGTAGACAGAATTCCTGTAGACAAGAGAGATAACTTTGTAGACGGAATTAGTGGAGCAACAATAACTAGTGTTGGAATGGAAAAATATTTGAGAATTGACTTAAGTAAATATGAGCCATTTTCAAAACTATTAAGGCAAGGACAATGAAACTAACAAAAACTAAAGCATATAAAACGTTTATGGCACCAATCAAAGACGCTAACCCAATTTCTGTTGCAGTTTTGGGGATTTGTTCAGCGCTTGCGGTTACTACTCAGGTGATGCCAGCTATTGTGATGGTGTTGGCGATGACTTTTGTACTTACTTTTTCCAATGTTTCAATTTCACTTCTAAGAAAGATTATTCCAAAAAACATCCGAATTATTGTAGAACTGGTTGTTATTGCGTCGTTAGTTATTTTAGCGGACCAATTTTTAAAGGCCTTTTTGTTTGATGTTAGTAAACAGCTGTCTGTATTTGTTGGTCTAATTATTACTAACTGTATCATTATGGGACGAGCTGAAGCGTTTGCGCTTGCTAATGGACCCTGGCTTTCTATGTGGGACGGAATTGGTAATGGGCTAGGATATGGATATATCTTAATTGTAGTGGCAATATTTAGAGAGTTCTTAGGAGCTGGATCGCTTCTTGGATTCAAACTTATTCCTCAGTCGTTTTACGATATGGGATACCAGGACATGGGAATAATGCTCTTGGCTCCAGGTGTATTTATAGTCATTGGTTTACTTGTTTGGTTAGAAAATATTTTGAAAAGTAAAAAGGCATAAAGGTAAATTATGGTTGAACATTTAGTAAGCTTAGCAATTGAATCTATCTTCATAAACAACATTCTTCTGGCAATGTTTTTGGGAATGTGTTCTTTTTTAGGATGCGCAAAAAATATTAAGACGGCTATAGGATTAGGTCTTGCTGTTATTTTTGTATTAACAATTACAACGCCTGCAAACTGGGCAATTAATCATTTCTTTTTACAACCAGGAGCACTTGCTTGGATGGGATTCCCAGAAGTAGATTTGAGCTTTTTAGTGTTTATTGTGTTTATTGCAGTTATTGCTTCTCAAGTTCAACTTGTTGAAATGTTGATGGAAAAATTCACGCCAGGTTTATATACTTCACTTGGAATATTCTTACCTCTTATTGCTGTTAACTGTGCCATTTTAGGAACGTCTCTTTTTATGAATGAACGTGCCTATAATTTTCCTGAAGCATTAGTTTTTGGGTTTAGTTCAGGTATTGGGTGGTTTTTAGCTATCGTAGCTTTTTCAGCCGTGCTTCAAAAATTAAAATATGCAGACTTACCAAAAGGCTTGGACGGTTTTGCAATTAACATGATTACGACGGGCTTAATTGCAATGGCGTTTATGGCTTTTGCAGGCATTAAATTAACAGGGTAGTTGGAGTATTAAATGATATATGTAGTTAGTGTAAGTGTATTTGTTAGTTTAATTCTAATCTTAGTTTTTATTCTATATATTGTTGAGAAAAAAGTAATTGCTGCTGGCGATTGTTCGTTAACAATTAATGACGATGAGTCTAAAAAAACAACGGTTAGCTCAGGAACATCGTTGCTTTCTGCGCTTTCTGATACTGGAATATTCCTTCCATCTGCTTGTGGTGGTGGTGGAACCTGTGCCATGTGTAAAGTACAAGTTCTTGAAGGTGGGGGAGAAGCACTTCCCACAGAAACGCCTCACTTAACTATTAATGAACGCAAAACTAATGTGCGACTTGGATGTCAGGTAAAAGTGAAAAGCGACATGAAAGTGAAAGTGCCTGACGAAATATTTAGTATTAAAAAGTATGAATGTGAAGTGGTTTCAAATTATAATGTGGCCTCCTTTATTAAAGAGTTTGTAGTTAAGTTGCCAGAGGGTGAAAACTTGAACTTTGAAGCAGGTGGATATGTTCAACTTGATGTTCCGACTACTGAAGTAGACTTTAAAACTATGGACATTGCTCCTCATCCGGATGATCCTGCAGGCCCTGAAAAATTTAAAGCTGAGTGGGACAGGTTTAAATTATGGAACCTTAAGATGGTTAATGAGGACCCCCTTTTTAGAGCATACTCAATGGCAAATCATCCGGCTGAGGGTAATATCGTTATTCTCAATATTAGAATTGCAACGCCACCTTGGGACAGAAGTACTAATGGCTGGAAGGACGTAAATCCTGGAATTTGCTCGTCATATATTTTTGGGTTAAAACCAGGAGACAAGATTACGCTCTCAGGACCTTATGGAGAGTTCTTTATTAAGGACACCGGTTCTGAAATGATATATGTAGGTGGGGGCGCCGGAATGGCACCAATGAGATCTCACTTGTTTCACTTGTTCAATACTCTTAAAACAGGGCGAAAAGTTACTTTTTGGTATGGTGGACGAAGTAAGCGTGAATTATTTTATGTTGATCAATTTAGAGATATTGAGAAAAAGTTTCCTAATTTTAAATTTAATGTTGTTCTAAGTGAACCGCAGCCTGAAGACAATTGGTCCGAAAAAGATGGGTACACAGGGTTTGTACATAATGCAGTAATTGAACATCAACTTGAAAAGCACGATAGTCCTGAAGACATTGAGTTTTATTTTTGTGGGCCTCCTATGATGAATAAGTGTGTTATTGAGATGTGCGATAATTGGGGGATACCACCCGAAAACATAGCCTTTGACGACTTCGGCGGCTAAGCGAGTAAATTTTCCCCTGGAGAGCATTTTAAATTTTATTTAGATTCTTACATATATGAATATGCTGCGACCCTAACTAAAATTTAGAAATACTCCCCAGACAAAAATCTCCTTGCTTAGATTGCTCACTAGATAGCTTTATTTATGTGTAAATTGGGTAAACTATTTTATGATTAAACGTTTATTTTTTGGGATTATTGTTGGAGGGTTTCTTTTTCTCTTTTTGAATAACCCTGTTAAGTTAAATTTTTCAGGACAGACAATGGGAACAACTTATTCCATTACTACTTATGGATTTTCGTATTTGGATTATTTCTTTGTTCATCGTTCTATTACAAAACGCTTAGAAGCTATTAATCAAAGTATGTCTACCTATAGTCCTACAAGTGAAATTTCACGATTTAATGCACTCTCTGAAGATGCAATGATGACAGTCTCTCAAGACTTTTATGATGTTTTGGACACTTCAAAAATGCTCTATAAACTCACTGATGGGGCTTGGGACCCTACTATAAAACCACTTGTGGATCGATGGGGTTTTTCTGAAAAAGTTGAAGAATTTACTTGGCCTAGTCAGTATGAAATAACTGAATTAAAAAAAGAATTGGGGTTTGATTTCGTGCAATTAATTCCTCCTAATAAACTTAAAAAGAATAGGAAAAATATATTTTTAGACCTGTCTTCTATAGCAAAAGGATATGGTGTTGATGCAATTATAGAGATTCTGAAAACATATGCCGTTTCTGGAACAATGGTAGAAATTGGTGGAGAAGTGAGGGTGTTTGGACTTAAACCAGACATAGAGCCTTGGAAAGTTGGGTTGAATTCTCCCGACTCTGAAGCATCAAAATATGATGTTTCTAAAGTTGTAGTATTAAAGAATAAGGCCGTGGCTACTAGTGGCGATTATCGGAATTTTAAAACGTATAAAGGTAAACGATATTCTCATATTATTGATCCGCGTACAGGGTTTCCTGTTTCGCATTCTTTATCATCGGTTTCAGTAATTGCCCCAACTTGTATGTTTGCCGACGCTTTAGCTACAGCTTGTTTGGTGTTAGGTGAAAAGAAAGCGATTAACCTAATAAAGTCGATTGAAAATGTAGATCTAATTATTCTAAATAATTAATGTGAGAGCTTAGACATATTAGCCATCTTTAAAGCACCAGTTTTGTCTTCTATAGGGCATAGGCCAGCTTTTTGAGAAGGACAGTCTTCATGGGCCGCTTCAGGGACGCTCCCACATGCACTTCGTTCAGCATTTTTTCCAAAGAATAATACGCCAATGCCTATTCCTGTCATCGACACTAAAAGTAATATAAAAGTAAAAAATATTGTTTCCATTTATTTACACTTCTTACATAATCCATAAATATGGAGAGATTGGTATTCAGGTTTAAAGTCAATTTCGTCACAGTAAGTTTGTATGAACTCATCCATCTTCTTATTCTTTAATTCGTATAATTCGCCACATTGGTTACAAATGATATGAGCATGTTGTTTTTGAGATGAACTTTGTTCGTAAAATATTTTGCCTTCTCTAGTTCTAATTTTTTGTATAAGACCTGCGTCTAATAATTGTTTTATTGTGCGATATAACGTGGCTCTTGAAATTGTTTTGTGTTTCTTTCTGACGATTTCAATAAAGTCTTCTACCTCAAAATGATCTTTTGTTTTGAAGATGAGCTCGGCAATCTCTTTTTTTTGGCTAGTTATTCTGCTATTTGTACCTTGTAAAAAGGTTTCGAATTTTTGTAATGCTTGGCTCATTTTGTATCCAAATGTCTTATTCCAACATCTACTCTTTTGATATGTCGAACTAAGTCGTCTAATATTCTTCTTGTTTGAAAGATAACATGAGCGGTTGGAAAATTGTCATCAAATCGTTTTCTAAGTTGACCTACAACAATTTTAAACTCTTCATGTTCATTCTTATGATGATCGTAGCCTTTATAATCATTTTGTGTCATCAAATCTTCTTCTTCTTGAAAGTGTTCAATAACATAGTGTTCCAGAAAAATAATTATATCGTTTACTGGCTTAAGTTGTCCCGACTGAACGGCATTGTCTAATAATGAGTCGAGATGAAATAATTCTTTGTGATGAGAGTCAATTTCGTGGTTGCCAGTATTTAATTCTTCATTCCATTTTGTCATAAAATTACTCTAGCTTTCTTTTGTGCATTTCACAATGCTTTCTAGGTGGAATGTATTTGGGAACATGTCAATTGGTTGGTACGATTGAACTTTATAACCAGCTGCCTCTAGTTCATTTAAGTCCCTTAAGAGTGTCATGTGATTACACGATACATAAATTAACTGTGGACTATTAATTTCTAAGATTCGTTTAATTGCCTTCTTGCTCATTCCAGACCGTGGGGGGTCTATTATTACACAATCGGCCTTGAATTGAACTTCTTTTAAAACGTTTTTTACACGGCCACAATAAAAATTTGTATTTGTAATGTTGTTTAGTTTAGCGTTTTCTTTTGCATCTGCTACGGCTTGTGGCACTTCTTCTATGCCTATTACTTCTGAGACTAAGTCTGAAAGATACATGCCAATAGTTCCAGTTCCGCAATATAAATCTAAAAGGGTATCTGTTTTTTTTAGATCTGCGGTTTCTCTAATCGTATTGTATAACACTTCAGCTTGCTTTGAATTGGTTTGGAAAAATGATTGTGGCGAAATCTTGAATTTAAGACTTCCAAGCGTCTCAATGAGGTGGCTTTTACCAAAAAGAAGTGTGGATGTTGGGGTTACTGCTGTGTCTGAAATTTGGTCTTGGATACTTACGTACACAGAAATTATTTCAGGAAATTTCTTAGTTATTTC
>QFBU01000149.1 GCA_003265975.1 Candidatus Marinamargulisbacteria bacterium SCGC AAA071-K20 | reverse complement strand
TTAGATCAGTTTCGATCTGTCACCACAATGAACGTGATTCAATTTCGAGATACGTTGAAGAAACTTGGGAAAAGTCCGGCGACTATAAACAATCGACTTAGTGCATTGTCATCTTTGTTTAGCCACTTAATTGAAAAACAAGTACTTCAGATTAATCCGGTACTTGGAGTAAAGCGACTTAAAGATGAGTACCATCTCGTTAAGTCCAAGTGTATTAACACTCAGGACGTTTCTAAACTTCTCAAAATGCCAGAATCAGATTCTTTAATTGGCATTAGAGACAAAGCTATTCTTTCTATTTTCTTTTATACAGGGACTAGAGTTGGAGCTCTAACTAAATTAAAAATGAAGGATTTTTTTGAGGACAGTAACTATACTGTTTTAGATTTTCAGATTAAAGGTGGCCGGCGTAATAGAGTGGCTTTACATCCTCAGGTACAGGCTGACATCAAGGAATGGTTAGTTGTAAGAGAGCATTCTCATGTTCCAGACGCTCCTTTGTTTTATAGCTTTGCTAGGAATGGGAATGCAATTCCTACTTCTATATCTACGCGTGGCGTTAGCAAGATTTGGAGCAAGTACAAGGTATTGGTTGGAATAGAGGGAATAAGTCCTCATTCTGCTAGAACTACTTTTATTACTACGTCTCTTGAAAATGGCGCTGATATTAACGATGTGAAAGAGACAGCTGGCCATTTGAGTATACGCACAACTCAGAGTTACTATTATCGTAAGAAGACTTACGAGCGTAGTGCTAGTTTTTCGGTGAGATACTAGTTAATATATTCATATGGATTTTCTTGAGACATTATTTTTAGACACACCACCAAAAACTGTTTATCATTATGCATCACTATCAGCAATGATGGGAATCATAGAAAATAAATGCATTTGGGCTACAGATATAAGGTACCTCAATGACTTAAAAGAATTAGTTGGAATAATTGATTTACTTAATTCCGTAATTAATAAGAACTGGGCAAAATATTCTTTATTTGACACAGCAATGTTTAGGCAATTTAAGGATTGGCTAAAGCTTAGAGTAGGTGATGGAAATATGATATTTACCTGTTCATTTTCTGAGAATGGAAATTTATTAAGTCAGTGGCGTAGTTACTGCCCTCCTGATAAGGGAGTAAGTATAGGATTTAATACTTCTGCTTTGAAAGACCTTAGTAAAGTACAAAAATATTGTTTTGGTAAATGTATTTACGACAGATATAATCAGCTAGAAATAATTAAAAAGATTATAAAATATGTGCAAGAACTTTGCAGCAAACGTTCAGAAGAAAAGAAAATAATGGCAAATAAGCCACAAGGTTTTTATCCTGCATTTAATGAAATTGAAAATGAATTATTAATGATTGCGTCGTTATTCAAAGACCCTTCATTTGAAGAAGAAAATGAATGGAGACTAATCTCAGAAACAAAGACTAATTATGTTAAAACTCCAATTCATTATCGTGAAGGAAAAACTAGCCTTATTCCCTATCTTAAATTTAACTTAGAATCAAAAGAATCTCTTTATGATGAAATTATAGTAGGGCCAACTCCTAATAATAATTTATCCATGTCATCAATCATTAGGTATCTTTCAAAATATAGTCATCCTAAGTGTAATATTATACGAAGTTCTCGGATTCCCTATAGAGTTTTTTGAATAGATTGGAACTTGGCCATATCGGCCCAGTTCTCTTTTTTAACATAATTCATATTATAAAGTCACCCTAATCTGCTTTAGTAAACTTTTTGTTCGTGAGATTTGATATTGCTTTGGACAATTCAGTTTCATTTTTTAAAGCTAGAGATAAACGTTCAGAGAATGCAACTAAAACGGTTCGTATATTACTTGCATACTCTAAACATGCTTCGTCAGTCTGGGAATGCAGTCCATCGCTTAAAGCTTTATGAAGGAGAATAAAAGGGTTATGCCCATTAATATACAAACTCTCTGGAATAACATCTTTTACATTTTTAATTGCTTTTGAAAACTGTTTTTCCTTTATAGCTTTTTTAACAACCTTTACTTCTTTATCCGTATTTTTTGATTTCTCTAAAACATTAATTATTTTATTTAGCAAGGTATCTTTTTGGTTTTCAACAACTCTACGGTAATATCCATAAGCACCAATTCCTAAACCTAAGTTTTCACTAGATTTACCTTTTAAAAACATTTCTTTATGAGTTGACCACATACCCACAGTTTCTAGTGCTAGTAGTGTTTTTATAGGAAAGGAAGTCCAACACCTAGCCCCAATCCTTGGGGAATTTTGTTTTTATCGGACACTACTGTTCGCTTATATATTTTTTGGCCATGTTGATCTGTGCCTCTGATAATTCAATAAATTGCTGGATGTGTTGCTGGATACCTGGTGGAAGGTACCTATTTAACCTTAGTGAAACTAATGAAAGCACTTCCATTTCATCTCTAACCCTTTTTTCATCCGCTTGAAATTGATCAATTAAGGCTTGTTTCCCGTCCCTTATAGCTTGTGTGACTGCCTCTGGTTGACAGCTATAAGCTGCCAACATAAGAGCCGTCCTTCCATGCTCATCTGTAGCCTCTATATCCGCCCCTAACTCAACTAACGCTCTGACTGCCTCTGTATGACCTTTTAAAGCTGCCAACATAAGAGCCGTACTTCCCCAACGATCTCTAGACTCTAGATTTGCCCCTGCCTGAACTAACGCTCTGACTGCCTCTGTCTTACCCCAAAAAGCTGCCGATATAAGAGCCGTATTTCCATTATTAT
>QFBU01000148.1 GCA_003265975.1 Candidatus Marinamargulisbacteria bacterium SCGC AAA071-K20 | reverse complement strand
GCCGTTTCAAGCTGAGGTCCACAATCACATCGTTTAGACCCAAATACATCTCCCGTAATACATTCCGAATGAACACGAACCAGAGTAGGCTCTTCTAAATTAAATCGACCCATTGTTAAAGCAAAGTGATATTTTTCATTGATTTCATCCTTATAACAAGTCAAATCAAACTCACCAAAATCAGTAGGTAATTTAACGGTTTCTACTTTAGTAATAAATCGTTCTGTTTCTAATCTAAACTGTATAAGGTCTTTAATCGTAATTATTTTCAAACCATGTTCTTTTGCAAAAAGGATTAAGTCAGGCACTCGTGCCATTTCCCCGTCTGCTTTTATAATCTCACAAATGACACCAGCAGGTTTTAAACCTGCAAGCCTAGCTAAGTCAATTGACGCTTCCGTATGCCCAGCTCTCTTTAATACACCCATTTGCCTCGCTCTGAGTGGGAATATATGCCCTGGGCTCACTATGTCATCAGCTGTGCTTCTATCGTCTAAAAACACTTGAATTGTTTTTGCTCTATCACTTGCAGAAATACCAGTAGTAACCCCATGTGATGCAGTCGCCTCGACGGATACCGTAAACGCAGTTCGCATTCCCTCTTTATTTTCTTTAACCATATCTCCAATATCAAATCGTTCTAAAAGTTCATCTAAAACAGGCATACAGACTAAGCCTTTGCCATATCTAATCATAAAATTTATAGCTTCAGGAGTAACAAAATGTGCTGCCATAACCAGGTCGCCTTCATTTTCTCTATCTTCATCATCTACAACAACAAGCATTTTGCCGTTTCTTATATCTTCAATTCCATCTTTTACTTTATCAAACATAATATCTCTCTTATTTGTATTAATTTTTTTGAGTTTGAGAATAAAACTTATATAAATACTTACCAACGATATCAAACTCTAGATTTACTTTATCGTCTTTTTTATAATTTGAAAACACAGTATTCTCAACAGTATGCGGTATTAGATGACAAGAAAACAATGACTTCTGAACATCCACTAAGGTTAAACTTACTCCATCAACAGAAATTGAGCCCTTTTCTACCAAAAACTTTCCGAAGTCTTCTGGAAACTCAATACATACCACTGACCAAGGGTCTTTGAGTTCAAAAGACTCAATTCTGCCAACACAATCAACGTGGCCTTGAACCATATGACCACCCATTTTAGTATTTAGAGTCATCGCTAATTCTAAATTAACAGCATCGTTATCTCTTAAACTCCCAATCGTCGTCTTTTTTAAAGTCTCAGAAAGGTAGTCGATGGTAATAATGTCATCTGAAATTGTTTTTACGGTCGAACAGACGCCATTTACAGAAATACTATCGCCAATAGAAATTTCTGATGACATAGCGCCTACAAAAAGTGACGCAAGAGCGCCCTCATTATGAGGAGAAAGCGAATTTATGCGGCCTAAGCCTTGGATGAGTCCTGTAAACATTCTTTTTTCACATAGTTCCCTAATATTCCATTAACAAACTTGGGAGAATCTTCTGTTGAATAGCGTTTACACAGCTCTATGGCTTCGTTTACTACAACAGTAAAAGGAGTTTCAGTATGAAGTAATTCGTAAAATGCGAGTCGTAAAATACACCTGTCGACACTATTTATTCGACCTATTTCCCAGCCAATTGCATATTTTATTATAAGGTCATCACATTCTGACTGAGCCTTAGCGGCACCTTCAAACAAAGTTAATGCCCATTCTTTAGTATCTTCGTGAAATTTTGCCTGTTCTTCAAAAATGGTCTTAACACTATCTGATTCTGATTTTTGAGCATCTAATTGATATAAAAGTTGCATGGCTAATTTTCGGCCTGTCGATCGCTTACCCATTGTTGTTATAAAAAATGATCATCAACAAAGTGAGTATCAAAATCTCCTGAAATAAATTGTTCATTCTCAAGAACGAGTTGGTGAAAAGGAATAGTTGTTTTTACGCCTTCAATCGCAAATTCTTCAAGTGCACGTCTTGAACGTTTAATGGCTTCATCACGATCTTGTCCCCAAATTATTAGCTTTCCAATTAGTGAGTCATAATGTGGTGTTACCACATACTCTGGATAAACATAGCTGTCGTTTCTTACGCCTTTCCCTCCTGGAGGGAAAAACAATTCAATTTTACCGGGGGTTGGAATAAAGTTTCGCTCGTGATCCTCAGCATTAATTCTAAATTCTATTGCATGGCCCGAAAATGTAATATCTTCTTGCTTAAGCACTAGTTTATTTGTAGCTGCAATTGAGATCTGTTGTTTAATTAAATCTATTCCAGTAATCATTTCAGTTACTGGATGTTCAACTTGGATACGTGTATTCATTTCCATAAAGTAAAAATTCTTTTCAGCATCCACTAAAAACTCGACAGTTCCAGCTCCTTGATATTTAATGCCCTTTGCCGCTCTAATAGCTGCCTCACCCATCTTCTCACGAAGTTCTTGAGTAAGAATCGGGGAAGGCGCTTCTTCAAGTAATTTTTGATGCCTTCGTTGAATTGAGCAATCTCTTTCACCGAGATGTACAGCATGTCCAGTTTTATCTGCAAGAATTTGAATTTCAACATGACGAGGTTTTAGAATTAATTTTTCAACATAAACTTCACCATTTCCAAACACAGTAAGCGCTTCATTTGAAGCTGTATTATAAGCAGTAATTAAGTCATCAGCTGTCTGAACGACTCTCATACCTCGTCCACCACCACCGGCAGATGCTTTTATTAATAAAGGATATCCAGACTCTTTTGCAATCTTTT
>QFBU01000147.1 GCA_003265975.1 Candidatus Marinamargulisbacteria bacterium SCGC AAA071-K20 | reverse complement strand
TTGTCCATAGACGGTCACATTGTTTGAGTGTGATAGTTGCCCTTTTCGAATCCCGATTTTTGCGAAGTGAAAATAGGCAATACAAATATACGGCATGGATGATGATTTCAGGCGAATAATTATGGTTTTTGAATAGCCGCTTCATTTTTTGATTTAATTTCACGTGGCTCCTCCATTTTTCTAAAAGCTTATCATTCTGTGCTCAGCTGTGCGGGAGTACCCTCCCATGAATTTTTTAAATATGTGTTTGAAAAAATTTACAATTCAGTACTTGATTGGACAGAAGGTAATGAAAGCACAGCTTGCGCAATTCAATAATAACGACACTTAGTTATTTATTACGTTCTCTTAGTACATCGTCAACATCTGAGATACTTAAGCCTTGATTTCTAAGAGTCACCATCAAATGAAAGAGCAAGTCAGCAGACTCATTTTTAAGTTCTTCGGCGTCTTTATTTTTGGCAGCGATAATAACTTCACCGGCTTCTTCGGCTATTTTTTTTAAAATTCGGTCAGTCCCTTCTTTAAAAAGAGACGATGTATAAGCCCCTTCTGCAGGGTTGTCTTTTCTATCTTTAATTAATTTATCTAAGTCTTCTAAAAACATAGTTCCACCTCGGGTGATATAGTAACAATAAAAATCACGTCTTCCAAACTCTACCCTGTCCTACTAAGGATTCTAGCTGACTTATACAAAGGGGATCATCCTTAACCCAAAATTTCTTATGAGCTTCAACGGTAACGTCACCCACTCTAAAGTAGAGGGGCAAATTACCTCGATATTGGGCACAAATTTCCTTAACTCGAGCCAACGTTGGCCCGTCTAATTCGCCTGCGTCGATAATTAATTGTTTTTTGAGATGCTCGCTATCCAAAATACTTACCATGGATGTATTAATAGAAATCTCATCGTTTTTGACTTGGACTTTTCCAGACACAGTAACAATAGCATCTTCGATGAAGTTTTCTGCGATCTCATCAAAATTTCTAAATTGAAATACTAAAACGGTAACGGTTCCTTTTAAGTCTTCGAGTTCACCGATGAGCATTTCTTTTTTAGTTCGAGTTGTAATTCGACGTGTTTGAGTGAGTAATCCGGTAATAGAAATGGCTTTGTCGTGATCATTAATAGTTAGTTTGTCGGTCGAAAATTCCATTTTGTCTAATTTTTCACGCATACCGTCTAGAGGGTGACCTGAAATATATAGGCCGATGAGTTCTTTTTCCATTCTCAACTTTTCTTGAGCCGAGAGCATTATATAGTCGTCTGTTTCCAAGTCGTTCATGGGCATACTTACACCTGTGGTTTCTTCAGAAAACAAACCGGTTTGACCATTACTTTGTTCTTTTGCCGCTACTTGTGCGCGCTCCATCATCCGTTCGTATACAGCCAATAAATAAGACCGTTCACCAAAACAGTCCATGGCTCCACTTTTAATTAAACTTTCCAACACTCGCTTGTTAACTTGTCTCAGATCTACAGACGTACAAAAATCCCAAAGCCCTTTGTAGGGCGCTTCTTTTCTATTTTCGATAATGCTTAAAATAGCCCCTTCACCCACATTTTTAATGGCACCTAAGCCAAATCTAATGGTCTCTTCGTCTGTGGTATTGTCGATAGAAAAATCAACCATCGACTGATTTACAGAAGGGCCTAAAACATCTATTCCCAAGGACAAACAATCTTGAATATAAAGAGACGTTTTCTCGCTAGACGACAGCACACTAGACAGTAAAGCTGCCATATATTCGATAGTGTAATTGGCTTTTAGGTACGCTGTTTGGTAAGAAATTAAAGCATAAGCCGCACTATGAGATTTATTAAATCCGTATTCAGCAAACTTGTAACAGAGTTCAAAAATATCGTTCGCTTTTTTCTCAGGAAAGCCTTTTTCTTTTGCCCCCTTCATAAACAAGTCACGCATTCTGTCCATTTCAGACTTCTTCTTTTTACCCATCGCACGACGAAGAACATCCGCTTCTCCTAAGCTAAACCCTCCGATAGTACTGGCTATTTGCATTACTTGTTCTTGGTAAACAATCATTCCGTAAGTGTCTTTTAAAATGGGTTCGAGTTCGTCTAATGCATATTTAACCTGTGTCTTTCCAGACTTATTCGACACAAAGTCCGACACCATACCAGACCCCAACGGCCCAGGACGATACAGGGCAAGAAGTGCGATAATGTCTTCAAAAACAGCTGGCTTTAGGTCTTTAATAAGCGCTCGCATACCTGAGCTTTCTAGTTGAAATATTCCAGGGGTATCACCAGTACATAATAAGGCGTATGTTTTTTTATCGGTGTATTCTAGATTATCTAAATCAAGTTCTACGCCATGCCTGTCTTTGATCATGGTGGTGGCGTCTTTCATAACGGTCAGGTTACGAAGTCCTAAAATATCCATTTTCAAAAGGCCAATGGTATCAATGTCAGACATAGGGTATTGGGTCGCTATCTGGCCATCATTTTTAACCAGAGGCACAACTGAAGTTAAAGGATTCCTAGAAATAACAACGCCAGCAGCATGAGTAGAGGTGTGCCTAGCCTGACCTTCTAACTGCATTGCAAAGTCGAGAAGTTGTTTAAATACAGCAGGTCCTTCATACATTTTTTTAAGATCAGGAATTTCTTCAATAGCTTCTTCTACGCTCAGAGACGATCCCGGTGTAGACGGAATAAGTTTAGCCATTCTATCAACGTCTGACAGTTCAATGTCTAAAACTCGCCCCACGTCTCTAACTACTGCACGACTTTGCATGGTTCCAAA
>QFBU01000146.1 GCA_003265975.1 Candidatus Marinamargulisbacteria bacterium SCGC AAA071-K20 | reverse complement strand
CGTGGATTTTCTTCTTGAGCGTCTTCTGTTCCGTATAAAACAAAATTCTGTTGTTTTCTATTAAGATCGTCAAAGCGAGTGTCTAAAGTAAAGCCTTGCTCTTTTCCTAGTTTTTCGACACTTCTACCATAGTAGGTGTTGTCCAAATTCATGACTTTACTAGTGCAATGTCTAACAGTTTCTTCTGGGTTTTCTACTACTAGGTCGGAATCAAAGTCGAGCTTATCGCCTAACCCTTTACACTCAGGACAAGCTCCTATTGGAGAGTTGAATGAAAACAAGCGATGACTAATTTCTTCTATGCTAATGTTGCAGTCTGGACACGTTAGATGCTCAGAAAAGGTATACGATTTGTTTTGGTCTAAAAACAAGGCGGTAACTAAGCCTTCTGACTGTTTAGTAGCTGTTTCTATTGACTGATACAAACGTGATTCGTTTTCTGGATTAACTTTTAAACGATCCACGATAACGTCTATGGTTTGCTTAAAGTTTTTGTTGAGTCTGATACCTTCGTCTAATCGTTTAATTTCGCCATTTATTAATACCCGGCTAAATCCTTCTTTTTGAAGTTCTTCGAAAAGTGTTCTAAATTCGCCCTTTTTTTCTTTTATTAGTGGCGACATTATTTGTACGCGTTCGTCTGGTTTTGCAATTTTGTATAGACGTTGTCTAATTTCTTGGATACTCATTTTGCTCACAGGCTTTTTACAGTGTGGGCAATGAGGCTTTCCGATACTTGCAAATAATAAGCGATAGTAATCGTAAATTTCTGTGATGGTTCCTACCGTTGATCGAGGGTTATGGGATGATGATTTTTGATCAATTGAAATTGCGGGTGAAAGACCGTCTATAAAGTCTACGTCTGGTTTGTCTAGTTGGTCTAAAAATTGTCTTGCGTATGCCGAAAGCGATTCCATATATCGGCGTTGGCCTTCTGCATAAATAGTATCGAAAGCCAGTGACGACTTCCCAGAACCTGACATACCCGTAAATACTATCAATTTATTTCTTGGTAGTTTTACGGACACATTTTTTAAGTTATGCACCCTTGCGTTTTGGACTTCTATAAATTCTTTCATAACGAGCTATCTTAGCAAGTTTGAGCTGCAATTAGAACTCTTTAATGTTACAATTGGCTTTCCTCGTGGGGGTGTCATGGCTTCGACGGGATAGATCTTTGAATTAGGACGCGAGTCGAGGAGGTGCCAGGCCTCGTAAAAAGGCACAAAACAATAAATGCTAAACCAGTATTTACTGTAGTTTCAGGTTCGCCTGTTACTGCTTCAGCCGCTGCTGCTTAATTAAGCTAGCAACGCCATCATGACAGGATGTTGACGACTCTTGTGATGAAACTAGTCATCTAGCGGTTACTGCTTCTCTGCCGGTAATTTAGCGAAACTTTAGTAGAAATCGCTTTGTCGTGGCCTGTTCTTGGGCAGTGACACTGTTAAACTTATACAAGAACTACACTCGTAGTGGCTTAATTTGTAGCTATTCCGGACAGCGGTTCGACTCCGCTCACCTCCACCACTCTTTCAACAGGAATACCTCACCTTTGCTTAAATTATGTTCCTTACGTAGCTTGGCTACGCGGCGTCACAGAATTTAAACAAATCTGAGGCACTCCTGTTGAAAGATGGCTTATTTTTGTTTGTGCTTCGCACCTCACTTACTTTTTATTGGTTTTTTTAGAAGAAGTTGAATTTAGTTTGATCGCTCGCTTCGCATTGCTTTTTTTATTGAATAAGAAGAAGAAGAAGAAGAAGAAGATAGACAGATAGATAGATTAGCTCGCTTCGCATTGCTTTTTTTTGATTTTAGAATAAAGAAAAGATTCAGTTGGAATAATTCTTAAAATTGAAAATAAATAAACGGTGTGTCTTGACCTAAACAACTTAAAGAAGCTACAAATAGAAGCCCAATAATTGTCGCCCACTTCCCATTCATACTGGGTTTTATTTCGTGGGTATTTTTAGCTAAAAAGATAATGCAAAGACCAATTATAAGGAAACCTATTTTGTTTGGGCCTCCAAAAATATCAACAAAGTTTGGAAGCTGCCCAAAAGTTCTTGATGTAATGCCAAATCCAAATAAATTTTCTACCCCTGTTAGCCCTACCATTCCCTTAAAAATAGCTTTCATTATTGATAAAGAAGGCGCTCTAAATATAACCCATCCAAACATAACAAAAATAAATGTAATTAGGGTAAGGAATGGGGCCGGAAGAGAGACCTTATTAAGGTTTCTAAAAATATGATTAATCGATAATAACAAGCCATGATAAAGCCCCCAAAGGATAAAATTAAATTGAGCCCCATGCCATAATCCACCCAAAAACATAACAATTACAAGATTTCGAATAGTTTTTAAAATCCCTCTTTTATTTCCAGATAATGGTATATAAAGGTAATCTCTTAAAAAATGAGAAAATGTAATATGCCAGCGCCCCCAAAATTCAGAAATTGAGCGGGATTTATAAGGGGATAGAAAGTTGATAGGGAATTTGAAACCTAGCATTAAGCCTAAACCAATTGCCATATCGCTGTATCCTGAAAAATCAAAATATAGTTGGGTGGTATAAGCCAATACACCTGCCCAAGATTCTCCAAATTGAAAGGGGCCAACTCCTTCAAAAAGTCGATTTGCAATTGGCCCTACCTTATCTGCAATAAGAACCTTTTTACTAAGGCCCATAACAAAAAACCATATTCCATATGAAAAACCAGACATATCGACGTTCTTTATTTTTAATTTTTTCAATTGTTCGG
>QFBU01000145.1 GCA_003265975.1 Candidatus Marinamargulisbacteria bacterium SCGC AAA071-K20 | reverse complement strand
ACAACTCTATAGAGGTAAGGACGTATGAACCTATGCGCATTGCTGAAGTCCTAGAACTAGGAGATATAAAAATAGCGATCTCAAAAGGGTTTAGAATTCTTGCAGATTATATATTTAGAAACACTACTGTCCTGTAAAAAATCAGCAGAGTAAAAGTTGCCCAGGAGGGGCTAAATTCTGAGTTTTCTGAGGAGTCAAACCAAGAACATCAATAAGATGTTGTCGAAAGAAGAGCGTTTCATCAATTAAACGAGATAATTTCAAGATCGAAAACGAAAAAAGAGTTTGAAATTTAATATAGGACAACAAAAGAGTATAAATTATAGCGACCCAAATTTGAAAGAGAACCGCGTTCTTGGACGTGCCTAAAAAAGACTTACTTTTAAGGTTTTGCTTAATCCATTTAAAGAGTAATTCAATCAACCAGCGAGATTTATAAATGTGAGCAATGGTAATAGCAGCCAACTTAAAGTTATTGGTTAAAAAGGTATAGGTCTTGTTAGTGTCGTGTTCGTAAAACCCAATAAGGCGTAGTTTACCAGGGTATTTCTAACGTTATTTTGGGTTTTTAATTTGAACAATATGATCAAATTGAAGCCCTTTTTTTCTTGAAATATCTTGCTGTCCGAGAAATTCAAAGCGACGGTTGTCTTTAGCACGCGTTACAAAGAACACACCCTTATCTTGATAGGTCTGAAACAGGCTAAAATCCACATAGGCACCGGCTGAAGTAATGACATTAAAGGCGGGTATTTGTGTCATCAAATCAAATTGACAGTGTAATTTAATACCCCCCTTTCCAAGTCTAAATTTAGACCAATCAAATACAGATAAACACAAGTCTATGACGCTAGTGTCTATTGCATAGAGAGGGTTCTTGAACTTGAATTTTGTGGTCTGAGTGAGTCCGCTACGTTTCTTAAGCATTGTGTAAAATAGTGATTCATAGATCTCATATGGGACTCTATTATTGGCGTCACTAATAGTTCAGTGTCTAATTTTCTTAAGACCAATGTGCTACCACTTGCTTTGGTGTTGCTCAAGTCCACAGGCAATATCTCTCAGACTGTCTTTTTTCCTAATTTGTGAATACAAATGGACTACAAAAAAGGCTTTTGTGGTGAGATATTTCACATACCGATCTGATTTGAACTTTTTTATGGACCTCTCAAACTCCTGTTGTGGTAAAAATTGTAATAATTGATTTAAAACTGTGCTAAATTTAGTCATAGGCTATTCCTCCTGTTTTTGATCATTCAAGAGGATAGCCTATATTAACTTTCAAATGCACGTCTACTACGTGTTTTTTTATGCCTATTTTAGGCTGAATTTTTTGGATTTTTACCGGACACTAGTGATTTTGTTATGGAATACAAGTATAAACTCAGTGCCTTACCGAAACATAGTAATCAACAGGTTAAAATCAAAGAAAAAGCTAAAAAAAGGAGAGTTGTTATTCGATTTTCTGGGCGAGCCAATGATGTTGAAATTCGAGAGAAAGAACAAGAATCATTTAAATAAGGTTAAAAACCTGAACGTTTTAATACTAATTCCGCAATTCTTGTGTCAACTCCTAATGGATCTGTTACTTCATAGGTAATATTAGACTTTTTGGATACTATGGTATTTATCATACGCGGGATATCTTCTTTCGCATGCCGACCGGGTGAAAGCATATAAGGATGGGCAATAATATGGGTGGCTCCATTTTTGATACACCATTTTATGCCATCTTCAATGGTGGGCACAGCAAGTTCCATATGCGCACCGTAAATAATGAGGTCTGGCTTAATAGATCTTACTAATTTTACAATTTCAAATAACATATGATTGGCTTCTCTTTTTCGAGAGCCATGATCGATAATAAGCAAGCCTATCTTTTCTTTTATAGTCTTTTTTGAATCCATTTTAAACGGTCCTTATTTTTGCCAAAGTCGAAATAGCCCATCAATGACTTAGACCAAAGAATGGTTAGCTCTTTCTTATGGTCAATGATCAATAAATCCGGGAATTTCAAGTAAGATGTTCTAACTATATACTTCTGCAAGCTACCCTCTTGGTCTATTAAGTGTGCATTTAACGCAGATAAAGCATTATTTAAATCTTTAGATGAGATAACGCCCTCATGAATTACTTTAGACCCATTCGGTTTAGTTAGTTTTGTATTAATATTGGCATTATAGATAGCCTGATACTGTAAGTTTGGCATAATGAATACAATAAATAAACAAAAAACAGAGGCACTTTTTAAGGTCCATAACATTGTTCTCACTGAGTTTAATTGAATCAATTTGGGAAGTAATTCCGCATCAGAATTAAGAGCAATTTGATTATGAAGAGGTGCAATTTTTAAAAAAGTTAGTACCCAAATGAGTACTAGCAATCCGGTTGCTGAAATTAGCCAAAAACTCCATGTCTCTTTGTTAGTCCATAGGGTTAATAGTGAAATAAGTTCTGCTAACATAAAGGGGATAACAACCCATGAAATTTTTTTTATGTGGAATTTGGCATATTTAGGAAGGTCATTGGAGTTAACATGTTTGAATTGCGGGTAAATTAATACCTGAACGAGTAAAATGATGATGAGCATTGCGAACGAACTAACTGTTTGTATCCATAGAGAAAGCATTAGTATTACTCCTTAAAAATAGTTTCTATTTCTTTTTTTCGAAACTCAAAAATTTTATTAATATCACGCTTAACGTACCATCCAAAAAAAGTGTTTATAAAAGGGAAATTGGGCAACGAATAATACACTTTATCCTCTATGAATGT
>QFBU01000144.1 GCA_003265975.1 Candidatus Marinamargulisbacteria bacterium SCGC AAA071-K20 | reverse complement strand
GATAAAGAAAAATCTAAAAAAATGACTGTTGAAAGTGTGTATGGTGGTTCTATACCGTCTGCATTTGATTATGAAGTTGTTCAAGTGCTTTTAAAGTACCGTCAGGGAAATAGAAAAGATGATTCAAGTAGAGAAACATTTGTTTGTACGGTTTGGGGAATTGCTAAAGAGTTAGGGATCACTTATAAGAATAAAAAGGGAGTTCCTTCTTTATCAAAGAATGCTAGTAATAGAATAAAGGAAAGCATTTCTAGACTTAAAAAAACTCAATACGAATTATTAAATATTTATAATACTAAAGATCCAAAAGCTACAGGAAAAGATAGATATAAAAAGATGCAGCGTATTCAATTTAGTATTCTTGATTCTGTTTCGATAGATGAAGATATGTTTAAACCGTCGGATAAACGGTTTTGCATCAAATTCTCTCAAACGTTCGTTCAATCAATAGAAACTAAGTACCACTACACTCAAAATATTAAGCAACTTGAATCAATTAAACGCTCAGCAGCTAAAAGACTGTTTGAAATCATGGTGTTTAAAAGTAAAAAAGAAAGAAAAATGATATTTTCCTATGGGGAAATGGCACTAGCCATTCCTTTGAATTCAGGGAGAAAAAATAGAATACTGATAAATAAATATTTGAGTGAACTTAAAGACGATGCAAAGGCAATTAGAAACTTTGCGCCTGATATTGAAAAAGATAAGTTTAGCGTAGAATTTATTTCAGACTTAGAAAAGAATCAACAAACAGAAGACATCGTAATAGAAGCCTTACCAAAGGCGACCGCAATTAGCTTATTTGATTCCGTAGGATCAGATAAATTAATAGAAATTCTTATTAAGAAATATGGAATATCGAAAGTAGTTTCTCTAGAGTTAGTTGCCGAATATAAAGATCAAATATTGGAAAATATAAAATATGTAGATCAACAGCTAAGTATAAAGACGATTGAAAATATTCCAGGGTATGTCGTAAATGCGATTAAAAATGATTATAAAATTGTTGAAACAAAAAGCGAGCCAAAGGTGAATGATCAACAACGAAAAGATACTATCAAACTTGCAGAAGTAACAAACAAAGAAAATGAAAAAGATAATATGAAAGCGACAAGATTGAAGGACAAACTATCTGCGCTAACAGACGAAAAAAAGAAAAGTTATAGAGAGAAAGCGTTGAAAAATTTGGTAACTAAAGGAATTGGTTTAACTGGGAGCGACGATTTCGACAATATACTAATTCATTCTGAGATGATGACCATACTAGATGGCGAGTTAACTTAAAAATGAGTGAAATAAATCTAAAATCTCCACCAAACAGTCCAGAAGCAGAACAATCAATACTTTGTTCAGCTCTCCTTTCTAAGGAGGCTCGTCATATTGTTTTTGAAAAAGTAAAAGAACAACACTTTTATCAACATAAGCATCAGACACTTTATAAAGCTCTGGAAGAAATGTATATAAAAAACAAAGAAATGGATTTAATTACACTTCAAGATCAACTAAAGAAAAGCAAAGACTTGAAGGATATTGGGGGTGTTTCTTATATTGCAGAATTATTTGATTTTCTTCCATCAGGATCAAATGTTGAGGCATACATAGAGATATTAATTGAAAACGCTTTAAAAAGAGATGCAATGGAAATGGGGAAAAAGATAATTGATCAGTCTATGGATGATCAAGTTGAATTTAAAGAGATAATGGAAGATAACCAATCCACATTGTTAGAGTTGATGGAATACAAAGTTAGAAAAAGAGTAGTTGTACTTAAAGATGTAATGACCAATGTTATTAATGATATAGCACTGACTAGAGACAAAGACCAAAAAATAATAGGCATTTCAACTGGATTCAAATCATTAGATAAACACACGTCTGGTTTAAAAAATTCAGAATTAGTAGTTATCGCTGCTCGACCTAGTATTGGAAAAACAACTTTTGCTGTGAATATAGCGCATAATATAGCAAAAGCAGGTAAGGGAGTTTTGTTCTTTAGCCTAGAGATGGATTCCAAACAGCTAGGTCTTAAAATTCTTTCTTCAGAATCTCGTATTGATTCAATGAAGATTCAATCTACCAACTTAAAAGAAGATGACTATTTCAAATTAATTAAAGCTCATGAAACAAATAAAGATCTGCCACTATTTTTTGAGGATACTGGAGGTTTAAGTACCCTTGAGATGAGGTCAATTACAAAACAACAAATGTTGAAACATAAAATTGATGTGATTGTTATTGATTATTTACAGCTAATGAGACCATCAAAGGAAACTCAAAATAGAACTCAAGAAGTTTCAGAGGTCGTTAGAGAAATAAAAGCATTTTGTAAGGAACTTCAAATTCCTATAATTGTACTGTCTCAACTAAGTCGTTCTGTGACGCAACGAGCTGATAAAACACCAATGTTGAGTGATTTAAGAGAAACTGGAGAAATTGAGCAGACGGCTGATATTGTTATGTTTTTAAATAGAGAAGATTATTATGACAATTCCAACGATGGTAGTACGGATAGTAGCGTAGATTTAATAATTGCTAAAAATAGAACGGGGTCAACTGGAAAAGTATCTCTTTCTTATAAAAGATCGATTTCAAAGTTTTTGGAGTTTGATTTTTCTAGGAGCGCTGAACAAGTCCAAGCGTAGTTATAAATACTTTCTTTTCTGAAAATATTTTATCCAAACAACCCGTCATTAACATATGTATATTATTACATATTCAGAAAGTTTATCACTATCGAAAAAGACGGAAACACAAATTTCTATCAGCTTAATTTTGCCTT
>QFBU01000143.1 GCA_003265975.1 Candidatus Marinamargulisbacteria bacterium SCGC AAA071-K20 | reverse complement strand
ATTTTGTTTTTACCGGATACTACTGTTCGCTTATATATTTTTTGGCCATGTTGTTCTGTGCGTCTGATAAAAGAAATTGATTGATGTGTGGCTTTAGGTGCTAGAATATAACTTGGAATAGTATTTTAAGGAATACCAATATACTATTTCTGCAATTATCGCTATTGCATCGCTTTTTGGAGCTCTTTATCTATACGGGGCGCAAATCGATCTTTAATAAAAATTAATCCCTATATGGCGTCCAATGTGGGATCTGGAGGTAAGTATTATAATGAATGGGTTAAATTATTCACCATGGAACAACAAATCTAATATTGGGTATTCATCTTATAAAAAAAATTTTTATGGCGTTGTTCCAAATAATTCTCAGGAAAATACATACGCTAGCGTTCAAGGTCATTTCGATATTTCTCGATTACCTCAAACAGATGTTTTAGAGGGCATTTCAAAAAATGTAGGTCCATCTCTGATGGGTGAAGTTTCCTTGTCCAAAACACTTCCTAAAGTATATAGGTCTATTGGTGCTATAAAGAATCTTGATGGGCATTGTTTGGGAACTGGAACATTAATTGCAGATAACTTAATGTTAGTAGCCAGGCATTCATTAGAAGGAACAGATGTAAGAAATCTAAGTGTTACTTTTGAACATTGTAAAAAACCTGGTGGAGGTTATACTCCATCGTCTAGTTATCAAGTAGACTCCGTAATGGAAAGTGACCCTCAGCTTGATTACGCAATTGTTAGATTGAAGGGAATACCTGGGCTAAAACATGGCACTGTAACTATTAACAACAATTCTATGCCAATGACTGAACTGGCCCTTTTACACCATCCTTTAGGAAAACCCTTAAAAGTGTCTGTCCATACTTTTGTACATACTTTCTATCAGTCAAGTTACCTAAACACTTTTCATGATTCTGATTACAATTCTTCTGGAGGTGCGTATATAGACCCTAGTGGGCAACTTGTAGCCATGCATCTTGGATCAGAAATTAATAAGCATGATATGAACTTACAACGATACGCTATACCTATTAGTGAAATTACTAAAAGCGTTCCCATTGGGATTCTTTCACAACTTGCCGACGGTAAATTAGATAGAAATAATGCGTATAAGTCGCAAAGACCTATATACTATCTTGAACCTATTGAACGACACTTTATCGATTCTGAAGGAGATTATTTTCCTTACGGAGCCAAAAATAAAACACCACATATTCATGCCTATGGTGGAGGGTTTCATGTAAAACTTGCAGGGGGAAAACGACTTAATATTGTCCAAAAGGGCACAGTATACAAGGACAATTTAATTGAAGCCTTAGAAGCCTCAAAAGAAAACAATGCTCTAAGAAAAGTTATTATTGAGGAGTTAGAGAGCTATTTCAGTTTAAAAGAACTGGGCCTTGATGAAACCGATCAAGTTGATGATAGCCCTTATGATTATGCTAGTATGAATGACATGTGGAATGCCAAAGGAAAACAGTTAAATAAAAAATATCCACATGATCGCTTCTTGTACAAATTGACGTCTTGAAACTTCAATTAATGTACCTTTAAATATTAAAATAAGTACAGCCTTCAATCGCACCTTTTCCCACTTAGTATTCTTGTTAATCAAGTGAGTATTTTTGAGCGGTTTTATTAGCTACTATACGTAATTTTTATAAAGTTTAAAAAACACTAAATTATATAACAATAAGGATAATATAAATGGAAAGTGTAAATAGTCTTAAGCTAAACTGCTTGCTGTGTTATCTTTTTTGAATAATATCCAAAAAACAACCATTTTCCCCCTCCAGGAATTAAAGACATTTTATACAATAGCTGTCATAATGTAGTCATGAAAAAGGTGATTTTATTTATAGTTACTGCCTGTATTTTTTTAACAACAACAATAGGCGCATTCACTCATTTATGCCCTGGGTGTATCAATGAGTCAGATACCGCTTGTAGCATAGAACAACCCAGCACTGAAAAAGAGACCTGTCATAGTGCTGCCCCTGTTGAGAAAGAAACCTGTTGTAAAAATACAGCGTCTAACTCAGACTCCGACGACTGCAAAGAATGTGACGAACTTGAGAACCCCTCGGTCAGTAAAATTCAATCCCAAACCAACTTAAAGCTTAAGTTACAATTAGACCATATAGATTTTGCACCTTACTTTACTTCAGAAAAAAAACAGCTCTCTCCAAAATCCCAGTTCCAAATAAATATGAGGGCTTCCCCTCCATCCTTATCAGTCGTTTTTTTGAGATCTGTTCGCCTCCTCTGTTGAATTAAGCCATGCTATTTAGATAGCGCCACTTTTCTCAAAGTGTGGTTTTATCTGTCCTCTTAAAAATTAACAATAGGTTGGAAATTCATGATCAAAAAAAACGTATACTTACTTTTTATAATTGTACTATTAATGTGCTCTGCTCAAGAGATTACATCAAAAGCACTATCATTTAACTCTATTAATGATATTACAAAATATGGCCTTCAACATAACGCTCAAGTAAAAACGTCCTATTATAAATGGGAGTCTACTAAAGAATTACCTAAAAAACTAAGCGGACTTTCTGACCCAACAATTGGGGTACGTTTAAATGGAGCACCTGCTAAACATAGTGACTCTTCCGTTGACCAAAAACGCTATTTACTAAAACAATCGTTTCCGTTTTGGGGAGAGCTATCTCATAAGAAAACTCTAGGGGAGTCCAAAGAAACCATAGCCCATATAGACTATTTGCTTACTCAAAATAAAATTAGAGTCTCAATAGAGTCGTTAGTATACAAACTACTATTAAACGACGAGTTAAT
>QFBU01000142.1 GCA_003265975.1 Candidatus Marinamargulisbacteria bacterium SCGC AAA071-K20 | reverse complement strand
TCGCTTCCTCAGTCTATTCCAGCCTTAATAAGCTCAAACTTCGACCGAATTTTTCAAGAAAATATCACAAATATTTAGAGAGGGAATTTGACAGATTATTAATGACCACAACTACTTTAGTAACTATTAGTTGCTGAGCTTGGGTTGTCGTCAAGGCATGGCACTTTGTCTAGCTTGTCTAACAGAGAATACGAAGTATTTAGGCTCATCGGAGATAGAAAACGTATTGGTGAAATTATTAGTTATGCGCTTGAGACTCCTAAAAAGAATTACGGAATCTCTTCATAGTTTATTGTGTTGTTTTGAGTATGAATATTGTAACTAAAATTAGACTGTTCTCTAGTAGCTACCTTAATATCCTTACTGTTTAGTAAGGTGTCTTTCCATACGGAGTCTTCAGCGCCCACAATGTTGTCGATACTATTTATTATGGTCATTGCTTTTTTGGTCCATGCGAATGTGGGTGGCATAAAATGACCTTCTTTATGCTTGGAGTCAGAAATATATGAACGTAGATTGTCATTTTTTCGCCATTCGTCTTTATTGATATGCCCTTGGGAAATCGCGCCTGAAAAATCCCAGCCATTTTTTAAATAGTCGGCTACAACATCTCTTACATAATGCTTTCTGTATATGTCATCATCGTCAATTTTTAGAAATAAATCGTAGGTGTTGATATCAAATAGGTTAGCGGCTGCCATATGATTTTGATGATGCGAGGCGCTTGGGCCGTAAGCTACTAATATTTGGTTGTTGTTTCTTGCGCCAATGTCGTCAATTAAACTTGAGTAGTTATGCTTGTCTTCTATTGATTGATAGTCAGGTGAATTGATATAAATACCATGATCGACTGAAACACTTTGGTTTTGCAGTTGCAAAATACAATGTCTGAGATAGATTGGTCGCTTTGAGCTTGCCGTGAACGCTAATACTTTAAGTGCTGTGTTGTTTTGCATAATACAACTATAAAAGATTATTTTTTTATTTTAAAGATGAACTTTTTATATTAGCTCGTCTTCCATTGTTTGGTGAGTTTAAGTTTTGCCCCGTTTTTTCTTTCTATTTGGCCAATGATAGCTTTAAGTTGTTTTAGCTTAGCTGTATCGAATGAAGGGTCCTTGATATAAAGTTTACCTTTAAGTGGTTCTCCAGGAGTATCCTTATTTGGGATGGCGACTATCGCTGAGTCTATACCCATTGATTTCAAGGCAGTCTCGATCTTAGTCTCATTTAAATGGTATCTCTCAACATTACTTATTTCAAAGATATGTGTTGCTGAAAACCATTTGCTAATATCAGTAATAGAATCTGGCCGTTGTATGTTTCCAGGAGTCACAATTCTTGTAACATGTAGATTTATAAGCCCGGCACTTCCTGTCAATAGTTGAGTGTCTTTGTGGTATCTCAGAGCTCTTTTTATATCGCCTAAGCTAGTGTTGGTATCTCGCATAGCAACAGTCATGACTCCAGTGCTAGAAAAAGAATTGCCCCTAACGGCATTACCCATTCTTCCTAGAGCGGGTCTAGCCACTCGAGAATATAGGGTAGTTAATGCTTTATACCCAATTAATGCTGCGGCAAGGGCTACGCCTGTCCCTATAGCAGCTGTTTGTATATCACAAGTAGGACAAGTAGGCTCACCTGTGTCCATGCGGGTGTCGGATGAATCTGCTATATCATAGGCCTTTTGCATCGCATAAGTTCCTACACTACAAGTAGCGCCCATAAGACCTTGAGTGGCAAGGTACCCCTTGTCTAGGACTCCTTGAGAAGTGACACCCATGTAGTTTGCTCCCACTGCTGTCGAGATCGCTAAAAATGGAGGAATATAACCTATTTTTTTAGCTCCGTTATATAACATTTTCCCACCACCTACAGCACCTCTTGCTACACTAGGAAGTAATTTATATGCAACGTAGAGTCCAATAAGTAGTGCAGTTGTTCCTAGTTTTTGCTGGTTTCCCCCACATTCTTGGTCGGTTGTATCTACAGTTGATCCAGAAACGACGTCTACCATGGTCTCTAAAGTATTAGCGGTAGTACAAACTAGTTTATCTAAATTATCTAAAGTTACGCCATTCAAAATGTTAAAAAATCCATAAGCTATCATTGATCCGAATGTCTCCAGACTGTCTTTAGCCATGTATGCAGTTCCTGTATCTGGAACATTTTCCGAAATTTTTGCGACGGCTGATCGGCCGAAACCCTTAGCTGATTCAATTATTGCTGTTGTATTAAAACTCATACCTAACATAATGTTCCCTCCCATTTATCTTATTAAGTTATCGAGAGTTTTTTTATAAAATTTCATTATTTTTTAGTTTTGAGTGTGAATTTGAATTGGAAATCAGGTATTTTTGGGGATTTTGAGACTTTTTTGAGATGGAGACCAAGGCATAGAGGCCGACTAAAACCTCTATGCCCTGAATAAAAAGACTATCTTCTAGAAGATGTTCTTTTAGCTGTTTTTCGTCGACTTACTACCTTTCTTGCGGCACTTCGTTTAGCAGTTACTTTACGTGCCATTGACCGTTTTGCGGTTTTTCTTACAACACGTTTTTTAGCTGTTGTTTTCTTTGCTGCTTTCTTCACTGTTTTCTTTGCTGCTTTCTTCACTGTTTTCTTAGCAGGAGACTTCTTTGCTGCTGCTTTTCTTACAGTTTTTTTAGCTGTTGATTTCTTTACTGCCTTTTTAACTGTTTTCTTAGCAGAAGCTTTCTTCGCTACTGCTTTTCTTACAGTTTTTTTAGCTGTTGATTTCTTTACTGCCTTTTTAACTGTTTTCTTAGCAGAAGCTTTCTT
>QFBU01000141.1 GCA_003265975.1 Candidatus Marinamargulisbacteria bacterium SCGC AAA071-K20 | reverse complement strand
TAAACTTTTCTGTTCCTGGTGAATTAAAAAATATATTTAATAAAGACTCTATAAAAATGAGATTCAAACCCTATCACAGTATCAACCTTAATGAATCAACAAATAAAACAGTTCATAAACGCCCCGACATGATCCTTAAATACGAACATGATGACGCCGATAGAATTAGTTTAATTATCAAGGATTTATCAAGTATAGGAAATACATTCGATTTAGATCTTGATATTGATGATGTCGTCATTAATAAACAAATAAATCTAAACAGTCAGAACTCAGAACAAATGGATCTGTTTTTTGATCCAATCACACAATATTAAATTAGGAGAAAGATTATGCCTTTAGTAGATCAGTTTGAAAGTGGAAGCGAAGAGCCGGTTCATATGGCCTATGTTTCGAAAAAATATAATAAGCACTCAACCACTATAAAAAAGTTATTAGAAAAACATAATATTCCTTATTATAAAGAATCTAAGTACATCTATTTCTTGGAATCTGATTTAAAACCCTACCTTCCACATCGGCCTTCTGACAAAAAATTTGAAGACAGTGAAAGACTTCTAACTATCATTGAAAACACTGAGGCACGTCTTAAAAAGTATGAAGCATTGGTCGACAGCAAAGATGCCCATATTGCGGCCCTTTTAAATGAGAACAGTTTAAAGAATGCACAAATCACTGATTTATTTACATTAAATAAGCAATTAACAGCCGCTTGTACTTCCAAATATTCAGACGAACCGTCAAGCAACAAGGACTTCATTGAACTAAAGAATATTATTCTAAAAATGGAGAAAAATGATTAATATGATTTCAATCCGCGTTTTTTTATTTATTCTAATGTTACCCATTCTATCTGTAGCAACTACAGGATTGCCTTATCGGGTGTCATTAGCTGGAGGCGATTTTTCTTCAGCTTCTTTAGTAATTCCAATAGACAGCGTTCAAAAGATTCGTGCATATGCTCATATAGATAATGATGCCTCTTATCCTTACATTCAATATCAACGCAATAATGGGAAATTTGATTTATCATTTGGGTCACTCGTAAATCATTCTTTAGATAACCAACTTGTTGAAAACAGATACTTTCAACCATGGGGTGTCCATTTAAAATTATCTATAGAAAATACAACTCTAAGAGGAATGGTATTATCTGATCCTGAAGCACCAATGTATTATGGATCAGCTTCCTTTTATGATCGATTTGGTATTGGACTTTTACATGAGACATTCAATACTAAAACAACAACAACGCCTATCTCTCGTACTACTCTCTCCCTATCCGCTTCTTTTCAACCAGAATCTACTGGTTCTAATCGCTTTCATTTACTATCTAAACCGTCTTATAAAGGGAATCTATACTTAACAATGTCAGAAATGGACTCAGAATCTTCAGCACAGGAAGGCACTGGAACAGGAGCCAGTATCTCGTCTTCAATTCCTTTTTCTTTATTGGCTATTTCACATACTTTGACCGCTCGTTATATCTACTGGAATAACCCTTCCGATTACTCAGATCTATCTACGATCACTTCTGATATTTATCGCTACCCATTCTTTGAAGAATTAAATAAAGAACGAAATAAAGACTCATCAAATCTATTCTTATTCAAACTAAGTCAGCGTAAAAGACTTAATAAAATCACACTACTTTCAGAGTCTTATTTAGGGTCTTCGTCGTCATTACATTTTATAAAATTAGGAGCGCAATACCAACATGACAGTCGATATGGAGCAGAATTTAATATTATTAAATCCTCTCAAGAAAACGATATCCATTTGGTATTTAGGCTCGTCGTATTAGGAATATTGGAATAAATAAAAGGAGTTATTATGAATAAAAAAAGACTAATTGTATGGTTGTTAATCAGTTTATCAACACTGATTCAAGCAAGCATGCCGATCGGGGTAATGCCCGTCAAAGGAGACCCAGAGCCGAGTTCCACTTTTT
Organism: Candidatus Marinamargulisbacteria bacterium SCGC AAA071-K20; assembly: GCA_003265975.1. Taxonomy (GTDB): domain Bacteria; phylum Margulisbacteria; class Marinamargulisbacteria; family AAA071-K20; genus AAA071-K20. The sequence continues at coordinate 880 of QFBU01000141.1, read as the reverse complement.
CTGCTCGTGCAGTAAGTGCTCCCCAATCTTCTCAACAAAGAATTAATACAACTCGTTTAAAAGGTCGTTCTTTATCTATAGGAATTACGAGAGAACTTTCAAGGTCTGCAATCAGCGAAGTAGATGTTCAAGCGTCAATAAAGAGTTCTGTTACTGGAAAATTATTAAATTATCCAAACCCATGTCGATTCAATACGGAGGGGACTACGATTGGATATTACCTCTCTAAAGATATGGACATCACTTTAGATATTTTTGATGCTGTAGGAAACAAGCTCTTATCAAAAACATATGATGCTACTGAAAATGGCGGATCAGGCTCTCAATATAACGAAATTGTATTATCTACTTCCGACTTTAATGGAGCGTCCTTATCGGCTGGAATCTATTTCTACTATTTACTTAATGAGGGCGATATTCTCGCTAAATCTAAACTGGCGGTGATCCCATGAAAAAACTACTATTAGTCGTATTAGGATTGCTATTAACTACGGGGTTATTCGCCTCTGATTACAACATGTTTTACCATATTGGAACATCAGCAAAATCGATAGCATTAGGAGGAACTCAACTTTCTTCTAACACCTCTGGTTCACTATTCGAAAATCCTGCTTCTGCGTCTTACGAGAAATGGACCATAGATTCGTTTTATACAAACATTATGGATAACGAACATACGTTCTTTTCGGGATCAGCAGGATTTAAGTGGGGTAACTATCGCTTAATGATGGGTGCCTATAGATCTAGTATTTCAGACATTGCACAAACCGATAGACCTAATGGAATTATCGTTCAAACAGGAACCTTTGGTTATTATAACCAATTACTTAAAGTGGGAGTTCAACGTCAAGTTCGAGAACGACTCTCGTTTGGGTTGAGT
>QFBU01000140.1 GCA_003265975.1 Candidatus Marinamargulisbacteria bacterium SCGC AAA071-K20 | reverse complement strand
GAAGACTTAAGAGTTCTTGAATACTTTGATCCAGAAAACCCTGAAGTATTTGAACGGATGGGGTCTTTTTATTACACCATGGGTCAAACAAAAGATGCCATAAATTCATGGAAACGAGGCTTATATTTAAATCCTGAAAACAGAGCCTTAGATAAGTTTATAAAAAATGCTGAAAAAGAAATCGAAAGACAAGACAAGATTGCAAAAGCGCGATCAAAGCAGAAGAAAGAAAAGAAAAAAGTAGTTATCAATGACGATAATTTTCAATTGTTACGTGTCGTAACCAACGCTAATGTGGCTTACAGCTATGCTCAAGAAGTAAGAACTCAAATGCCAGGTCAAAAAGTTGTCGTTGAAGAAACTGACGATGGTAAATATGCAGTTAAAATAGAAAGACCTAAACAGAATAAAAAATAAAAAGAGGAGTAATATAATGATAAAAAGAGGAATAATACTTTTACTTAGTTGTTTATTTTTGAGTATTTCTGTGGGTGCATCTTCCCTTGATCAGGCAACAATTGAAAATAATTTTACCCGTTTAGGGCAAGAATCGTTAGATACTATGTTTGGACCTGGAAACTTTATTCTAAGAGTAAGAGTCCAATTGTCTGACTCTCAATATAAAGTTAAATATACCGAACAATCTAATCCTAAATTAAATAAGAAAAAGGGTGTAAAAGAACAAGTATACATTTTACCTGGGGTTCCTGCCCTCAAAAACCTTGCTCCAGACGCATTTAATAAACTTCCATATGACTCTATAACTACTATGATCAAACCAAAAGTAAAACGTATGCAAGCCACTTTAATTGTAAAAAAAGAATTCTCAAAAAAGGAAGCCCGAAAAGCCGAAGCGCTTGTTAAAAGCTTATTAGGGTTCAAGCAAGGACGAGACAAAATTAAACTAGAGTACAAAAATTTTTATTGGAATGAAGGTAATTCTCAGCCGATAAAAATTTTTCCTGGTCCTGAAAAATTACTATCACTAGAAAATTTATTTAGACTCCTATTACTACTATTTATTGTAGTAGTGTCTATCTTATACTTTATCAACCAAAGTAAAATAGCAAAATTATCCATTGCAAAAGGAGAAGGTGGTGGCAGTTCTGGTGGAGGACCAAACATTAGTATAAATCCTAATATCGAACTACCAGAAGGCAGTGGTGGCGGCGGTGCTGGCGGTGATATGTCAATGAGTGGCGAGTCTGGAATAAAAAAATACTTTAACTTTATTACATTAGACAACGTAGAAAACTTTGTATTCTTACTTAAAAAAGAAAAAATTGGACCAGACTATATCTCCATAATCCTGTCATTTATTCCAAGTCGAGTGGCTGCAAAAGTAATGGCAGAATACGAACCCGGAATTCAAGCTCAAATTGCGGCCGGCTTGGTAGATCAGCGTATGACAAAACCAGAAACTTTAGACAAGCTTGAAGAAACAGTTAAGAACTCTCTAGAATGTTTTGTTGGAGGAAAGTCCAAATTTAAAGGTGTCTTTGATTCTATTGGAAACACCGAAAAGAAAAAGTTAATGCAACTCCTTAAAGGAAAAAATCCTCAAGCATATCAAAAAGCACGACAATACGTTTTATTGTTTGACGACATTAAATATCTTTCAGACAGTGAGCTGCAAGAGGTTATGTCAGAAGCTAATGTGGAGTTATTGTCTACGGCACTCGTGTCTGTAGAACAAGACCTTTATCAACGTATTTATGCTAACTTAAGTGAAACATCAAAAAGTATGGTTGAGCAATTTCTAGACTTAAAAGGGGACTCTACCTCTAAAAAAGATATTGAAGCCGCGCAAGACTATTTATTAAAACTTATAGAGAAATGGGATGAATCAGGTAAGATTGATCTTAGAAGTAAAATAAAGGGGTAATGAAAAATGGAATTTAATGTATTTGCAGGAATTTTAATAGCCATTGTTTCAATTTTAATTGGAGCTCCCGATATGCGTACAGACATTGGCGTATATTTAAATTTAGAAGCTTTTATTATGGTACTCGGTGGAACATTTGCATCGTCTTTAATTAGTTCATCTTTTAAAGAATTTAAATATATGGGTGCGGCGCTTAAAACAGTAGTAAAGAATAATCAGATAACTCCCGTAGAAGCGGTTAGAAAGCTTGTAGAAATTTCAGAGGAAGCGCAACGAAGTAGCCGTCAAAACATTGTAAAAACAGCTGAAGGCGTAGGAGACGGCTATTTAAAGAGAGGGCTTCAGCTAGTAGCTGCAGGGCTTGAAAAAGAATTTATTGACCGAGCCTTATTTACAGACATTAATGAAATCAACAAACGGCATACTAAATATATAAGTAAGATTAGAACAATGGGCTCATTTGCACCTATGTTTGGTATGGCAGGAACAGTAATTGGAGTAATTCAGGTACTAAAAAATGTGACAGATATTGAAAATATTGTGTCGGGAATGGCACTTGCTTTACTTACAACCTTGTACGGTTTATTTATGACATCCATTCTATTTTTACCACTAGCTAATAAGTTAAAAGAAAATAGTCAAAAAGAGATTGTTACAAAACAAATAATTAGAGAAGGGATTTTAATGATTTACGACAAAGAAATTCCGTTGAAGGTAGAAAAGTACCTTATGGCTTTTCTAAAATCGACAGAAAAAGAAAATGACAAGTCCAAATAATTTTATAATTGAAGAAGAAGAGGGAGATGGGGACGCATCAAATGAGGTCCAGACTATCTTTTCTGACTTAATCACATTTATTATGATGTTGTTTATTTTGCTGTTTGTGTTGTCTTTTAATGACAATGCGACAGGGAACTTCTTTTCTCAGATGGCTGAAAAGTTTGGTGGGAGAGAGTCT
>QFBU01000014.1 GCA_003265975.1 Candidatus Marinamargulisbacteria bacterium SCGC AAA071-K20 | reverse complement strand
CTAAGGTTCCATCTAAATCAAAAATAATTAGTTTTGTTTTCATAATGCGTTTACCAAATTTATTTCTAATTCTTTCCATTTAATATCTATATCTTTAGAATGTTTATTCTTAAGCTCTATAATAATATCAGTGACATAATTTGTTTGTCGCATGCCGACAAGGACGCTTGATATTCCTTCAATGGATAAATAAATTTTAAGGGCTAATTGGCTTAATGTTTGACCAGTGTCTACCTCGTTTAGATTATTTAAAAGAATAGCTCTGAGACGATGAGAACGCGCAGACGAAATACTTTTGTAATAGTTTGAAAGTTCTTTAATTAAGTCATTGATTATACTTAAATATTCTTCAAACCAAATTTGTTGATCATTAGTAAAGTCGTTTGCATTTGTTAAAACAGAAATTCCAAATTCTACTCTTGGTAAAATATATTGTGTAAGCGCTTCTTTCCAGTATTCATAGCCCTCAAAAGTATCCCAGGTTTGTTGAAGCTCAGAGCCCAATGTAAATAAGACTTGGACGTCTTTTACAATTTGGGGATCAATTGAATCTTCTAGATTTAAACCATCCCAACTGTTTTCAAATGCCATTAATTGATTAACTCCATCTTGAAGTTCTAAACTACTAAGTTCATCTTCTGGCCAAAAGTCTGTTAGTCTGATGAGTTTATTTGATCGAGTTATTGCATTCAGAGGTCTATTTATCAAAACCCCAATATTTTTTTCAATAGCTAGATCGATCATCTTTGTTGAAGCATTTTGATTGGGCTCAATCAACGCACCTGTTTCAAAAAGGTTTAAGGGACATTGAATGACTGAGAAGTGATGATTGTTAGAAATAGATTCTGCAATTTCTATTAATTTTGAAAGTGATGTAAAGTCGGCATCCTCTTTATTATTGATAAACGTGTTTGAACTTACTCCATAATGTTGAATTCGTCCGGCAGTTACTTCAGACTCTAAATATTCAAAAGCGACTTTAATACGTCTATAATATTCGCTTCTTGCTTCTTCTATAGGGGCTTTGTTTAACTTAGAGGCACTTAAATAGTATTCTGGATTATGGAGTAGATAAACATCTATACAGTCAATGTGTAATCTTTTTAAACTTTCATCTAGTTGTGATTCTAAAAATTTTGGATGAATACAGTGCTCGAGTCCTTGAGAATATTCTACAAGTTCTGGGAAGGTTTCGTTTTTAGTTTTTAGTTCTTGTGACGTAATGTAAAGTTGTCCTTGTATATAACCACCTTTACTTACAATCACAATATCTTCCCTTTTGATATTGTCGTCAGCTATTTGAATATTAAGGACATCCCCTACTAATTCTTCTGAAAGACCTTCTGCATAATTTGAACTTGTGTCAATTATGTTTACGCCTTCTTTAATAGCTAGATGCATTGCATCATGGTGGTGATCTACAGAAACGTCTACTCTGTAAGTTCCAAACCCCACTCCACTTACATGTAGTCCTGTTTTACCAAGTACGTTGAATTGATGACTTGAAAATTTCTCTAAAAACGCCTTTGTTGCGTCGGCTGTTGCTTTTCCTGTATTGCTCATATAGTTATTTGGGATCTTTTTCTACCCCAATGTCCTTTCTTATTAGAAAATATGCCTGATATACCTGTATTACACTGGCTACAAGCTCCATTTTTAATATCATACTTTCCTAATTCATGCCAGTTTCTCTCAATAATTAGGGCCTTACAATTAGGACAATACGTACTAGCTGATTCAGGATCAACTATGTTTCCTGTATATACATATTTTATACCTTTATCTATGGCTAAACCTCTTATTTCCTTTAACAACTCAGGAGGAGTCTTAGGAATATTTAATAGACGATAGTCTGGATGAAACGCTGTAAAATGCAATGGTATATCGAGACCCAGATTTTCAACAACCCAGTCAATCATCGCTTTAATTTCGTCTAAAGAATCATTTTTAGTGGGAATTACTAAATTTGTTATTTCAAACCATATATTAGTGTGGTGTTTTAAATATTTTAAAGTGTCTAAAACGGGCTGAAGATCTGACATGCATAATTTCTTGTAAAAGGTTTGTGTGAATGCTTTAAGATCTACATTTACAGCGTCAATAAATTCAAAAAACTCGCCTCTTGCTTCTTCTGTAATGTAACCCGCAGTTACAGCAACCGTTTTTAACCCTAACTTACGACACTCTTTAGCAACATCTATGGCATATTCTGCAAAAATAACTGGGTCATTATAGGTAAATGCAACGCCAATACAGCCAAGTTCTTTTGCTTTTGTTGCAATCGCTTCAGGGCTAGCGAGTTCTTGGATCTTATCCATTTCTCTAGACTTACTAATGTCCCAGTTTTGGCAAAACTTACATCCTAAATTACAGCCGGCGGTTCCGAAAGAGAGAATACTTGATCCTGGATAAAAATGGTTGAGTGGTTTCTTTTCTATTGGGTCTACACAAAAGCCACTGCTTCTACCGTAAGTTGTAAGGAACATCTCACCGCCAGTGTTTTGTCTAACGTAACAGAACCCTCGCACCCCTTCTTTTAGTTGGCAATGGCGAGGACACAAATTGCATTGAATTTTTTCATCGTTTAATGGTTGCCACCATTTACCTTTTACAGATGTTGCTGTCATTATAATATTGTAACATTACTATAAATATTTATTAGACTAGTTTACAATGTAGCTTCAACAGGAAAGGTGGCCGAGTGGCTTAAGGCGCACGCTTGGAAAGCGTGTGTAGGGGCAACTCTACCGTGGGTTCGAATCCCACCCTTTCCGCCATCTTAGCGTTCTAAAATCGCCAATCTGGAGCATATACTCCGGGTTATTATCGCTCCCGCTCTATGATAACGCCCCTCCCTATATCCTCCAGCTTGACGATTTTAGAACGCTAAATTGCTAGCTTTACTTTTTTATTTTATGAGTATTATCGCTTTTGCTCTAATGTTGAAGTTTGATACACATGATGACTTTTAACTTAGTCATGTTTATAAATTTCTAATTTTTCTAACGAAGACATTAATGAAATGTCTAAATTACTATCTGCTGGTGAGACGGTTGACATTAACTCGGCCATTAAGGCAACATCTACAGGGTCCGTCCAATTCATTTTCCCTCTGGCGATTCGTTTGAACCTTGCACCATCTGTCGGGATTCCTGCATCTTTGGCTTTCCCATTATTAGTATGACCATCAGTCCCTGCTTCTGTAAATCGCTGTACCAGATTCATACGAAATCCACCTTGATTAAGCATGCCAGTTTTAATATGGGATAAAACATTTTTTGCTGAGCATTTGCCCGCTTTGTAATCTTTAATAGTATTTTGAGCTGAATTACCTATATTAAACATACTCTTCTCAGCTAATTCTATAATATTATCTAAAAACTCCTCACGTGCTCTTGTCATATAAGTATCGCCTTCGTCCTTGCTTAGGTTCTCCATTAAAGTTGTTAGAGACTTAAGTGCAATATTTGGATGTATTGCTTCACTCCCGAAGCTTCCCACTTGACGTGCTAGAACTAAATCATTAAAAGGAACTGCCTCTTGTTCTCCGCTCATCAGTCCTTCTATGAATGCCTCTTCAATTATATTTTCTTTTTCATCAATTTGTTCTCCAATCATACCCAAAGTGGTGTTTAAAAGCGCTGTTGATTTAGTGTTAAGTTGATGAAGTTTCATGCCTAGAGCTTTATGTTCAGTTTTAATTTGTAGTTATTCAATTCCTGTTTGTGCTGTTTCTAGTGCTTCTTTTCGGCCTGATGCTGTGAGGCTTGTATCTGATAAGGCATTGTTTAAATCACTTATTAATGTTTGTAGTGATTTAGTTCTTTTATTAAAAATCATAGTATCTGCAATTTAAGTTAAGTTATCTGCTATTTCTGAAAAAGATTTTACATCTCCCACACTTGCATCGACGCTTACGCTTGATGCATTTGAGTCTGTTCTAGCGAGTGCTTTTGGTCCTCCAATTCCCCCTGCTGCCATAGTTTACCCCTTTCTAGTCTTCTTTTCTCTTCTCATATACTTTTAACTCACCTTTTTTAGCTGAATTGAAGATACTTTTTATTTTTAATAAAAATGGCTTTAACTTTGTCTTGTTCTTGGCTGATTTTATTGCTTAATTCTTTAAAATCCAAACAAAACTTTTTTTTTGATTATCCTTGAATTCGGTAAATTTTATGTGTTCTTTGTCTAAATCTAATACAAAGTCACCCTCTCTTGGTAGTGTTTTGAGGCTAGATATGACAATCCCTCAGTTTCTTCAAGTATAAAGTTTATGACCTAATTTTGTACGTTTTTTAAGGATGGAATTTCTATTGATTCTGTAAGTTTCCCCATAGACTCTGAGGGTAAATGTGTATTCTCCCTCATTATTTCATTTTTTTGTAGCTGACGTATGTCTATTTGTTTCATATATGGTAGTTACCCATATATTGAGTATACTTAAACACGTGTTTTTTTAGAATTCTATTATTTTGTTTCTAAACAAACATCTTTGTATACTAATTTGCACCTTGGTCGGTCAAATGAACACGTTAGTTCTCTATGGTTTAGGTTTAGATCTTTACTCATTTTTGTAGGGGAAAGTGTTACTTCGTCTCCTACTTTAACTGCAGAATTATCTTCTCTTAACTCTATAAACATCATATCCATAGATACTTTTCCTATAATTGGGTAATTCACATCACTTATACTTACCTGAGCCCCTTGATTAGAGATCATTGGTACACCATCGGCATAACCAATTTTAATTACTCCTATTTTGGCATTCTTCTTAAGGACATAGTGGTTGTCGTAGCCCACTACAGCTCCTGCTTTTAATGATTTGATGGAGATCACTTGTGTTTTGATTGTCATTACATTTTGATATGAGGCTAATCCTATTCTAACCATGTCAAAATGCATATTTGGATATTTTTCAGTTATGTCTGAACTAGCCATGTGTATAAAAGGAACGTCTATACCCATTGTTTTTAGTGAATCAATAATTTCTGTAAATACGTTGAGTTGTGACTCAGAAATAGTTTTAGATGAGGCCGTAGAAAGATGAGTCATAATTCCCTCCAATTCTAAATGAGGTGAGTTGTTTAAACTGCTAAGAACCTGTGGAACACCTTTTGGTAAAATTCCCAGTCTATGCATGCCTGTATCTACCTTAAGAATGACTTTTGCAACTTTATTTTCATTTTTAGCTTTTTCCATTATTAGATTTATTTGGTCTTCTGAATAAATTGTAATAGTGACGTTGTCTAATATGCTTTTTGGATCATTCTCTGAAAGAAGCTGTATTGGATGATTTAAACCAGCCTCTCTTAATTCTTTTGCTTCTTGCCAAGCGGCTACGCCTAGACAATTTACGCCTGCTTGTATTGCTGCTTTAGCTATGGCCACCCCCCCATGTCCATATGCATTGGCCTTAACTACAGCCATTAGTTGAACATTGTTTCCAAGTGTTTTTCTAATGTTTTTTAAGTTCCTTTTATAAATCTCTAAATTTATAAGACGAGACGCTCTTGGCATTGATTACAGTGAACTAAGAACCGCACCTGCTGATGCAATATCGTGTATAGCTAGTCCGGTTGAATCAAATAAAGTAATGTCTTGATCAGTTTGTCTTCCAGATATTGTTCCTGAAACTAACTCCCCTATACTTCCTTTAATGTCTTCTTTCTTTAACTCACCTTTTGTTAACGGAACATTAATTTCACCTGAATGACTCGCTTGTGGCCAATCATCAATAAACACTAAAGCCTTTTTTAACACACTAGTATCACATTCTTGTTTACCTTCAGCATCTGCCCCTATTGCATTAATATGTGTCCCAGGTGACACCCATTCACTTTTAAGTAGTGGCGTTCGAGATGGCGTTGTTAATGTTATTATATCGGCGTTTTTACTACATTCCTCTATAGAACTTGAAACAGTAATTTTCCCTTTAAAGAACTTTGCAATAGAGTCTGTAAATAATTTTGTTGTCTCAGGTGAAAGATCAACTATTCTTACTTCTTCTATATCTCTTACTAAGCAAATGGCTTCACATTGGTAATAGGCTTGTGCACCACCGCCAATAAAAGCCGCAATTTTAGCGTCTTTTTTAGCTAAAAAATTTGTTGCAACTCCGCCTGAAGCACCTGTTCTAACTGCTGTTATATATGTACCATCTAATACAGCAATAGGCTCTCCAGTTTCTGGCTTGTTAACAATTATTGTTGCCATAACAGAATCTATTCCTTTTTTAGGATTGTTTCCATGTGAGTTAACCCATTTTATTCCGGCAATATCCATACTTGGAACGTAGGCAGGCATGGCTCTAAAATCTCCATTAAATTGTTTAAGATCTAAATATTGCTTTGGAGGCATAATGGCGGTTCCTTCAGCAAATTCTTTAAATGCTGCCTCTACTACAGGGATAGCTTCCTTCATTTTATAGGCTTTTTTAATTGAATCTTTATCTAAATATTTCATTTATTCATTCCTTTCTATTTATTTTTTATTAAAAATGTGTGAATTGTTTTATTATGGTAGGTATAACGAGTCTTAATGTCACATAGAATTAATTATTTATCAAGAGTATTTTTTTGCTTAAGTTTATTATCGTATTATATTTGAAACAATCTAATCAGCACCTCCACTATTATATTATTTATTTTAAATATTTTTCTATATATTTATTATAATAGATTTATGTTCGGGGAACTTTTAAATATGTATTCGAAAACATACCTAAGGGATATTATACTATCTCTGCTTTTCACGATATTAATAATAATGATATTTTACTTTTTATGGAATTCCTAAAGAGAAACAGATCTTTCAAATAATGTTCGAGGCTTTGTGGGACCTCCAAAGTTTGAAAAAATAAAGTTTGATTGAGTTAAGTATCTAACCCCAAATAATTTTAAATATTGAAAAGAAAATAACGGAAAGAATTGCCCCAGCCGGTAACGTTATAAACCAAGACATAAATATATTTCTAATTAAGACCATATTTAGAGAAGCAACACCTCTAGCCATCCCAACACCTAACACTGAACCTACCAGCGTATGCGTTGTTGATATTGGCATTCCTAGCTTTGAAGCAATAACAATAGTTGTAGCGGCTCCAAATTCAGCAGAAAAACCACGTGTTGGAGTGAGTTCAGTAATTTTCTTACCAATTGTTTCTATAACTCTCCACCCCCAAGTGGCAAGACCAACTACAATACCAACGCCACCTAATCCAAGAACCCATAAAGGTACACTTACTTTCATAATGACACTATTTGTTTTAATGATTGAAATAACCGCAGCCATAGGCCCAATTGCATTGGCTACGTCGTTTGCGCCATGAGCAAAAGCTACAAAACAAGCACTAATAATTTGCAGTGCAATAAAGACACGTTCAATTGTCGAAAAAGTTTCAGATTCGTCAGAGTCAATTTTCCCTGAACTTCGTCGACTTATATCTTCTAAACAATCTTCAATATCACTTTGTATTCTTTTTATTTTCCATTGCACTGTTTCGTCTGCAATGTTTTCTGAATGATTTAAAAGTTCTTGTGATTCATTTAGCTGTTGCTTTAAAAGTAATGTCTTTTCGTTTTGTTTTAATTTATGATGATCATTTCTTATTCGTTTATTCAAAAACCTCTTAATAAAGAATGAACTAATTACGCCAGATATAATAGCGACTATAGTAGCAATTTGAAGCGCTTCTGTTAAAGACATATCAAGATGTAGTTGCTTAAGACCTTTAAACAAAAGCACAAGCGTAAGAATAAAAAATACAGAAGATACAAGATAAGGGGCCAGCTTTTTTGTAGCATGAATGGGGTCTTCAACATTTAGTATCTTAGACTTAATAATGGTAAATATGCCAAATGAAAATACGCCACCTGTTATAGGAGAAACCACCCAACTTGCTACGATAGTCCACAATTTACTCCAGTTTACAGCGTCGACGCCCCCACTTATTAAAGCGAATCCAACAATTGCACCCACTATAGAATGAGTTGTAGAAACGGGAAGCCCGAAGTAAGTAGCTACTTGCAACCAAATTGCAGCAGCTAATAAAGACGCTAACATACCAAACATTAATATCTCGGGGTTCATTTTAAACATCATGGGATCAACAATCCCTTTTCTAACAGTATCAGTAACGTGGCTACCCACTAGAAAAGCTCCAGAAAATTCTAAGACCGCAGCCACTATTACCGCTTTTTTAAGAGTTAAAGCACCCGAACCCACAGAGGTACCCATTGCATTGGCTACGTCGTTGGCACCTATGTTCCATGCCATATAAAAGCCAACAATGATTGTAAATATAAGAAAGAAAGAAGGGATTTCCACTATTTTGAAACCATCAGACGAAGAGCATTAGATGCATTTTCAGAACTATCAGCGATACCTGAAATGACATCAAATATTTTAAGAAATAATACAATGCTTACAGGATCAATCTTGTCCTCATATTTGAACATTTTTTTAACAAGCTTGTATTTCTTGGTATCTGATTTCCACTCTAAATGACCTACATCTTCAATCATAGTGAGAACGTTTTTCGCTTTAGGCCCCGAAAAAGAAGTCTCCATTAAATCATGTAAAGACTTAGTTATTTTCATCATCATTCTTGCAGTTTCTATTACTTGATCTACAAATTCTAGAACGTCCTGTTTAAGCGGCTCTATTACAACCGTATTTCGCATTGAAAGGAGAATAGCAATGTCTTCACAATAATCTGCAATATTGTCTTGTCTGTGTAAAAGTTTTAGAAAGTCTTCTCTTGAGACAGGCATAAACACACTTTTAGGCAAATTTTCTCTTACTTCATTTTTTATGATATCAGCCTCATGCTCAAGCGTGGATATTTTTTTTCCAGCTTTACCTACCTCAATAAAATTTCCATTAATGAAATTTTCCACGAGTGGTTTCACTTCGTTTATGCACTCTTCAACTTTAAGACCATGTTCATTTAATGAACTAAAAGGTGATTTATTAAAAATATCATAAATGGTTTTCATAGGTAATTTAGAACTTTATTGAAATATCTGTTTGTAAAATATTTTCTTGTTGATCTGTTGTTAGCTCTTTCATACTTATGTAGTCAAGTCCTAGCACAACGTTATGACATATTCCGTATTGAAGAATTAACTCAATACCTTTTACGTTTGTAGCTCCACCAAAAGTATCAGCGTCAGTTAAAATATCTACAAGTCCATCTTTTTGGATATGTCTGTAATTGCCTTTAACTTTCCACTTTCCTTTTTTGTTGATTTTAGAAGAACCAACACCAATGCCTACTAGAGCAGAAATATTTTCATCATCTACAGCAGTGTTAGTGTTGTATTCACCTGAAAGAGAAATATTATTGATTGTTTTAAGATTTTTGAAAACGACTATAGATCCAAAAGAAACGATGTGCGGATTGTATGCATAAGCATTGGTTCCATTTATAGTATCCACTGTTCCTGTGTTAGTCATAGCTGAATAAGAAAGAGCTCTTCCAGCAGTGTTGTCAAAAGAATATACACTTCCTACTACTTTAACCATTGTGTTTTTGTTGAGGTTTAGTCGTTTTCCAGCTTGTACTGCAAACATGTTAGGGTCATAGTCAGATCCTGAAATTTCGTCCAAAATAAAATAACCTGCAACTAGTCCATATCCTGCTTTTTTGTTTTTGTACTTAAAAGCAATTCCTTCTGGTCTAATATCAGTGTCCCACATCATATCAGAAACGGCATATAAAGGATTTTTCAGTTTACCCATCATCCAGTTACCATACCCTGTGCTCATATTTGCATAAGCATAATCTAAATACACTGCTTTAGAACTAGAGCTATCTTGTAATGTTTGATTTCCACTTTTAGGAGTTGCTGCTCCAGTTGCAATCCCAGCGTGAACAGATGTTTTCTTGTCTAATGTAGCAGAACCGCCATATCTAAATCTAATTCTATTTCTAACTCGTTGTGGATTTGAATCTTTGTCTTTATCTTCAAGTTGATATCTATATCTAAAATCTCCACCATGTTTAAAGTCTTTTACTTTTTTCTTTTCAACTTTTGCTTGAACCATTGTTGATACAAATAATACTGCGAGAATTAAAGCTATTTTTTTATAATTCATAATCAGTACCTCCTTAATATATTAGTTTTTCATTAGAGGAAACTTTATCGTTAAGTCCTCTATTAGTTAATCTTTATTGATAAATTCAAAGTTACTATATCAAAAGCAAATTGATTTTGCTAGCAATTATTTTCTTATTAATTCGCTTATTTCATTGAATAATAATGAGTCGTTAACTTGATGAGTCGGTCGTATGGGAATAAAGGATCTGATTACAACTTTAGGTGTGTTTTTGGACGCATTATTTTGTATATTATTTTCTACTAGTATTTCTTTTAACTTAATCTGTAATGGTGATAGCTGAATTAGATTAGTGTTATAAATAATATTGTAATTATAATAATCTGGTTCCCATACTTGGGAGAAGATTAAATTTGAAATACTTAATGAAATTAAAAGTATCAGTAAACGATACATTTACTGTTCTGGAGACATAGTTGTGTAGATTTGTTTATCGACGTTTATTAGCTTATACAAAGAGTTGTATACATAAGTATACGAGTTACTTATCACCCATTGGTCGTGGGCAAAGAATGAATTTGACTGTGTTACCCATCCTTGCATAACTTTAAACCCTTCAACACCTTCTTGAAAAGTGACTTCTTCTTTTAATACAAAATAGGCTCCATTAATAGCCTCTAACTTTCTCATATCTAGAGAAGAGTCAAAAACTACAATTTTTAATCGATCTAATACTTGTGCTCCATTATAAAGCTGGCCTGCAGCCGAGCTAGTTATATCAGCGCCTACAGGAATAAATATATGGCCATCTTCTCCAAGTACAGGGAAGTTTCCTGACAAAGTTACTAGGCGTCCCGAAAAATCAACTCTAAAACGACCATCTTTTGTATAGGCAACTACACCTTGAGGTAGTTCAACAACAAAAAAAGCAAAATGACCGCCATCTTGAATAGAGGCGAGTGCGAAGTCTAGCGGTTTATTTGTTTCAACAGGTTGGCCATCGATCCAATTCCTTCTTACGACTACTTCGACTTCGTGTTGTTTTGTTCCTTTATTGTATCTTCTTACGTTTGAATAATCTTTTCTTACATAGCCAGGGGTTTGGGAGTTAATCGTGTATTCAACAGACTTAAAGTAATGACGCTCCCAAGCTTCTGCAGCTGTAGCGAGCTCTCTAATTCCATTGTCAGGCAACTGGTCAAAGTATTCTTTATATTGTTCAGCTTTTATTGAGCTAGTACAAAAAAGTATTGATATAAATAATAAAAATATATATTTCATACTTATTATTATACCAAATATCTGTAAATTAAAACAAAGTCGATAATTCAGCCTCTAGGGCTGATACCTTATAAGATCTATATAGTGTAGGATCTCCCGATTTGATTGAACACTCTTTAGAAATTGACCTTTCCAAGCAGCAAATATCTGAACGTCCTGATTTAGACAGTGACGCTCCTGTTTCTCGTCAAAAAGAAAAATTGAAAAATGATGGGCTACAAAGTTCATGCCAACGATGGAGGTATTGGCCATGTAGAAGATTTAATATTTGATAAAAAACCTGGGAAATACGATATATTATTGTGGCGACTGGGTCACCATGGTTTTCAACTTAAAAAACAATTTAATCTACTTTTTAAAGTAGATTAAATATTGTCTTTTATTAAATTCAGAGGATTATTTCTTTTCTTTGTATACTGCGTGTTTACGAACATGAGGATCATATTTTTTGATCTCAATTTTTTCTGAAGTGTTACGCTTGTTTTTTGTAGTATGGTAAGAGTGACCGCTTTCAGTGCTTTCTAATATAACATTTTGTCTATTACCTTTAGATGCCATATTATTTAGCCTTCTTTTTAGCGTATTTATTAATTGTTTTGGTTAGACCATTTTTGTCGATGGTTTTGATCATTTTTGCACTAACTTTAAGTTTTACCCAACAGCCTTTTTCTGGGTTCCAAAACTTTTTAGTTTGAAGATTCACTTCTTGTACATGTTTTGTTCTACGTTTTGAATGACTTACTCTGTTTCCAGTTAGTCCTCTTATTTTTGATATTTCACATTTTCTAGACATTTTTATTTCCACCCTAACTAATTTGTCCCTAGATTCTACCTCAATTCAAGTAATCTAACAAGAACTTAAATAGACCCCATAAATTGACTTTTCGCCCTATCCAAGTAACCATTAGTCCTATGAAACGTCTTTTAAGTCTAGCTGTGCTAGCATCCCTTATCATTCTTTTCCTTATGATTGTACTATATGATGTTCGCGAAATGATCAATTTACACTCATTAAAGGAATCTATCTCTTTTTTTGAGTCCTATTATCAAAACTTTCCAATTCGATTTATAGTCTACTATTCGCTTCTTTTTTTATTTTTTACTGTGAGTACACTACCCTTAACTTTTTTTTTGATTTTACTGGGTGGAGCTATTCTTTCTCCGTTTATAACCACATTAATTGCAGTACTTGCATTAGGGATAGGAAGTTCACTGTCTTTTCTTTTTGTTAGATACGTTTGTTTTGATTGGGTAAAAAAACATTTTAACTCTAAATTAGACTCCGTTAATAAACATTTATTGGATGATGGTTTTTTTTATGTGGTGTTTATAAGGTTTATACCTGGACTGCCACTTTTCCTTATAAACATTTTATTTGCTGTAACCGAACTCAAATTTAACCATTTTCTATTTGGAACCATGATAGGCGCAGCTTTCCCTGTTTATGTTTTTGCAAAAACTGGATTAACATTAAGTTCACTAACAAGTATCAATGATATTTATACTCAAGACACTATTATTACCTTTGCACTAATTGCCTTTCTTGCTGCTGTACCTATTGTATATAAATATTTTAAACGCAAAAAAGCACAATAAATGGTTAAAGTATCTGTTTTGGGTTGCGGGTGGCTTGGCCTTGAGTTAGCAAAAGCATTAGTAAGTGAGAACTATCAAGTAAAAGGGTCTCTCCAGGATGAGACTAATTTTAATTTATTAACAGCTAATACTATTGCCCCCTTTAAACTTCAACTGACTCCTAATCAATCCTTACCAATTAATATAAAGGAATTTTTGAATTCTGAAATTTTAATCGTCACCCTACCCTTCAGACGGCACTTTGACCCTCCAATGCTTTATCTCAATCAAATTGAATCACTGCTTCCAGCAATTAAATCATCTCCTATTTCTCGATTACTTTTTACTAGCTCTACTTCTATTTACCCCCCTCTTTCAGGTACTTATACCGAAGGTTCTGAAATAAATTCTTTTACAGATCGTTCTCAGATTCTATATGAGGTGGAGCAGGCTTTTCGAGACCTGCCTAATGTAAACACAACTATTTGTCGTTTAGGCGGTCTATATGGAGGCAATAGAAAACTTGGAAATTTCCTTTCTTCTAAAAAAAATCTAAAGCGCGGTTATGATTTAGTTAACTTGGTACATAGAATGGATGTTGTTCAAATAATGATTAAGTTAATTAAAGATAGGAGGAATACCCCTATTGTAAACTGTGTTTCTGATAAGCATCCTACACGTAAAGAACTGTATGAATCAAAAGCAGCTAGTTTGGGAGTCCCATTACCGACTTTTGATGAAAATGATACTATTGTGAAAAAAATAGTTAGTAACGACTTATTAAAGTCGCTATTTAATTATGAATTTATATACAAGGATCCATTAAATGATTAAATATATTCTTAGCCTTATTTTTATTTCAAGTGTTCTTGTTGCTCAAGTTAACACTGAGAGCTTGAGAAGTTCGTCAAAAGAGTTAGGATTTTCACATCATACAGGTGTTAATTTACAAGTTCTAGAAGGCAACTCAAGACTCACTACATTAAAGGCAAACTATCGCCTTGATTATCTAGGGGATGTCTATTCTAGTTTTTTGATCACAGATATTAAATATGGCCATAAAAGTGGGAGTACTTACTTAAACCGAGGATTTGTTCATGCTCGTTTTTTACATCCTTTTAAAACTCAACATGTAGAGTTTTTTTCACAACGAGAGTATGACGACTTTGTTGATTTGAAAAGCAGGTTTTTGATAGGCTCTGGTTTGCGTTTTTCTTTTTTTAAACTGTCAAAAAATAAAATCTTTATGGGTTTTGGCGCTATGTGGGAACTTGATGATGTTGTTGGACAAAAAGAATCGTCATTTATTCGTTCAACAAATTATATTACCTCTGTAATTGATAAAGATAATTATGAGTTTAAATTTACGGCCTATTACCAGCCACTCTTTAGTAACTTTTCGGATGTCAGGGCTCTTTTACAACAGACATTGAGCGTGAATTTAGTAAAGAATGTAGATTTTGTCACCTCACTTCAATATAGGTATGATAGTAATCCAGGTAATAATATCAAACCCTGGGATTTAGAGCTTACTAATGGTTTTGAGGTAGTTTTTTAAGTATTTCGTCAGGGTTATTGAAAAGTCTCTTAAATAAACGGTAAGGCCTTGCACCCTGTACGCCATGTAAAAGTCTATGGTCTATGGTAAAGGTGATGGTTAAGATATTTCTAGGGACTATCTCTTGCTTTACTACCCAAGGTTTTAGATGAGGCTTACCTATGCACACTAAAAAAGGGGTTCTGCTTAAAGGAATTATTGGAGCATACACTGTTTCGAATCCAAAACCGCCTAATGATGTTATTAATACGGATCCAAATGGGTCTTTAGGTAAACCTAATAAAGTTAAGGGCCAATTTAGTGTATATAAAATAAATTCAAAAAATTTAAGATATAAACTTAGAAATATATTGGGTATTGGTTTAACAAGTCGTCTTACGGCCTTCATTGCAGGGTCTTGATCTCTTCTTAATTGGAGAACTTTTTCTTCTACCTCTTTTGAAATTTCTACAATAGATTTATCTTCACATTTATAAAGAGTTACACCTGAAAGATCTGTCCCCCATTTTTTAGACTTCACAAAAGCAGCAAAAAATATGCTTACATTTTTTCTCTGATACAGACGATTTCTTAATAATACTCTATTTAAGTCGTTATGTTTATTGAGACATTTACTCATAATTGCTGCAACGTAATGAGTTAGTGATATCGAGCATTTGTTTTTTTTATTAAAAGCTTTTATGGCGACGATAATGTCTGTAGCATCTACTTCTAATTTAACTAAAGTTGAAGGATCTTTAGCTTTTACCCAGCTGCTAATTGATAATTTTGAAAATGTTGATAAAGGTATTTTATTTGATATTTCAATATTCAATTGAGGTGACTTTCTAACAAATAGCATGCTAATTGAAAGAGTATTCTTGAGGCTACATTTTCATCCCATAACGTAGGGCTAGTGCCGACTTCTACAAGGTCACATCCAATGATTTTACGGTTAGAACCTATTAAGTTATCGAAAAGGTAAAGTAATTCGTCAAATTCAAGCCCGCCAGGGACAGGAGTTCCAGTATTTGGACATAAGGATGGGTTTAACCCGTCTATGTCACAAGAAATGTAAACATTATCGGGAAGAGCATTAATTATTTTTTTAACATAGGCTTGCCAGGACTTACCCATAAATTTATGAGCTTTAATATCTTGGTCATAAAATGTTTTAATTCGGCCTTTGGATGCCTGTTCAACCTCGTACTCGCTATCAGAATAGTCTCTAGTACCCACTTGAACTAGACGGGATACTTGTTTTAGTTTCAATGCATTTGTCATTATGGATGCGTGGGAGTGTTTAAACCCCTGATAAGATACGCGTAAGTCCATATGAGCGTCAATTTGTAGAATTGCAAACTCTTCTATTTCAGAGAGAGCTTTAATATATCCGTAAGAACTGGAGTGATCACCACCAAGTAATACAACAAGCTTGTCTGAATTAATTAACTCTTTAGTAGTTGAATACACCCATTCATTTAATTCTTCTGAGGATTGGTTTACTTCTTCAATAGACTTTAATATTTTATTATTTGTCTTAAGATCATCGCCTCTTTCCAGCGCGTCTATTACGTCTTTTGCTTTTTTTCTTGTACTCTTGTTTTTTTCTACCCATTTAGAATCGGGAGCTTGTATTGCTATACCTTCATCAAGGATTTCTGGCGTTGAAAAAGTCATTAAGTCTATTTGAGTAGATGCCTTGATGATGTTTTGGGTATTGTTAGCAGTTCCGTCCCTATATGAAGCTGTTGCATCCCAAGGAACAGGTAAAATAATGACTTTAGCGTCCTCTTGAGTATGAGGAAGTCCAAATATATTTCCGTTTAAAACAGTGGTTAAGTTTGGGTTAAATGAATTAGCCATAAAAAGTAGTTTACATACTCTTTATGATTTTTGCTAATTTCAAGAAATTAAATTGGTTTATTTGAAAAAATTCACACCCATTTTCTTTTCAACCACTTTTAAGGTTTTGATGAAGATACTTGGCGTATCTATTAGAATATCTTTTCCCTTAGTATTAATTTTATACAATGACGCTTCACCACGTTCAACAGTTAACATTTCGTCTGTGCGATTATGTTTTCCACCATGTGGTTCTTTTAATTTAAATTCGGAACAATCAACTAGGTATAATAGATTTTCTTTATTATTCTTGTCCATTTATTTAGTCCTTTTAGTTATTTTCTCCAGTACAATTATATAAACGGCATTTTTCATACTTTTCTTGTATTTAATATTTTCGATATAACAAATTTATGAGATTTATTGTCATTTATGTGGGTTAAAACAATTGATTCGATTATTGAAGAGTGTAGTGATGGCTATATAAAATATGGATTAGGCTATTACAGCCGCTAGTTTTTAATAAATTAAAAATTGCCTTCAAAAATAGGAACTAATGGTTTTGTAATTTTGTATCTAGAGCACATAAGCTTAATAATTGATGTGATAGGAGCAGATAGAAACATCCCAGGAACACCCCAAATAAAGCCCCAAAATAGAAGTGACAACAATATTATTACTGGATGTAAGCCAAGTCGATCGCCCATCAGTTTTGGATCGATTATATTACCTATAACAAATTGAATTAAAGCGGCCGCTCCAATTATAATGAGAAATTCCCAACTGTAACCAAATTGAAGAAATATAACAGGTAGCGGTATTAATACTGCAATTATTGAGCCAACACTTGGGATAAAGTTCAAGAAAAAGGTTAAAATTGCAAACATCAATGCTAATTGAACATTAAATGATGCAAATACGATCCATATTAAAGTCGCTGTAAACAAAGATATCATACATTTTATAGTGATATATCGAGTAATTTGGCTTTTCATTTCGTCATCTAGGAGAAGCCCGGCGCGAGTTGGTGCTTGATTACCTACAATTAAAAAGAATGTAAAAATCAGCACCAATAAAAGATTACCGACAAGCCCTACTATACTTCCAGAAATAGTTTGAAACCAAGTTAAAATAGGTAGCTCTAAAACGGCTTGTCTAATAAGTGTTAAGTCAACTTTTACTCCAAATCGTTCGATAAAGCCAGAAAATAAATCGAGCAATTTAATAAGTTGATGTTGATATACACCCCCACTATTAATTAGACCTTTGAAAGACATTCCAACGAATAAAACCATAATACCAATCGCTAAAAAGACAAGTAGAAAAGAAAAAAATATGGAAATTGGCCGAGGTAATTTAAATTTAACTTTGAAAAGCTTAATTAAAGGTTCTGTAATAAAAAATAGAATCAGTGAAAATACAAAAGGAACCAACACTGTTTTCATAAAAAACAATGCGGTCATTATGCCAAGAATGCATAAAATGACTAGAGATGTTGGTACTATTGACGATTTAATATGGTTCATTGCTATCACTTGACATTATAAAGCAACCGCCCATAATAGTCGATTATGAAAATCACTACGCCTCTATCAAAAATGAAAGCTACGTTAAACTCTCCCATTGAGTACTTTTTAGAAACAAATGAAGGGGGTATTTCTATTAACGAAATGCTTGATAAAAAAGTATCTATTACTTTTCAACATAAAATTGAGTGTATTATTTGTGGGAAACCAACCAAAAAGTCGTTTTACCAGGGTCATTGTTACCCCTGCTTTTTAAAAAGTCCTCATACCGCTGAATGCGTTATCAAACCGGAGTTATGTAAAGCTCATTTAGGAATTGGTAAGGATCTTGAGTGGGAAAAAGAAATGCATGATACAGACCACTTTGTTTATTTAGCACTCACTAGTGGAATAAAAGTGGGCGTTACAAGGGCTCCTCAAATACCTACACGATGGATAGACCAGGGTGCCGTAAAAGCGATAAGATTTGCTCAAACTCCGAATAGATATTTGGCAGGTCTAATCGAAATTGATATTGCTCAATATGTCACAGACAAAACAGCTTGGCAGCGAATGTTAAAGTCTGAATACCCAGATCTTAACTTACTCAAGCAAAAAAACAAATTTGTCTCTCTTTTAAACCCTGATTATAAAAACTATGTATCAGAAGATAACCGTATAGAAACTCTAAATTTTCCACAACGATCCATTCCTAGCAAAGTTAAGTCTGTAAACTTTGATAAAACAGATACAGTTGAAGGAATATTAACGGGAATAAAAGGCCAATATTTATTTTTTGACAATGAACTGGTGCTTAACATTCGCAGGCATGGGGGTTACGTTGTTGAACTAAGTTGTTCTGATGAGATAATGCCTAAAGACACTCTCTTTTAGTGGTAATTCAGTCTTTTATTTGTCGCGTTTACTAACAATGGCAGCACTGACAATAACAACACTGAAATAGCCGTAATTATCAATAAAGAACGTAACGAATATCCATAGTCGATTGCTAAGGCTATTGGTAAAGGACCTAATGCGGTTAGTCCGTTTCTAAAAGTTCCAATAAAACCTTTGATACTTCCAATGTGTAAGGTTCCATATAAGTTTGGCC
Organism: Candidatus Marinamargulisbacteria bacterium SCGC AAA071-K20; assembly: GCA_003265975.1. Lineage (GTDB taxonomy): Bacteria > Margulisbacteria > Marinamargulisbacteria > AAA071-K20 > AAA071-K20. The sequence goes on along the minus strand of QFBU01000014.1, from coordinate 9,213 downwards.
AAACCACGTTCATTACCGGTGCAGAAATTCCTAAGGCAAGCCCTACAAACGCAAAGTAAACAAAGATCATGTAATTAGGTCCCCCTAAACCGTTTATTAACGCGCCCATACCTAATAAAGCGATTAATGTAACGAAAGGCCAAAGTGGACCATGTGTGTCAATTATACCGCCTATTAAAACGGCACCAAGGGCTTTAATTATTGCGTAAACGGCTAAACCAGTAGCGGATAAACCAATTGGCCAGGCATTTAAATTAAAAATACTTTCTTGATGAAATAATAGCCCTGTCATTATTACAGGAGGCAGACATGCTGCTATGACGATAAAGTAGAATGAAGGCTCTTTGATGGTTTCTCCTAAAATATAATTCTTGCGCGTAGACTCAGTTGTCTCCTCTTTTATGAATTCGTTTTCAAAATAAGTATTCATTTTATAGTGAGATTTTTTTAACAACCATAAGGCAATGGGAAGTAAAATAATTATGTTTGAAGCAGAAAATAGTAAGTATGACGTTCTCCACCCAAATTGATAAAGTAAAAACAATGCTACTCCAGGGTAAATTAATTCAGACAAGGAGTACCCTAACGTTATTAACCCCATCATTTTCCCTCGGTTTTTGTGAAAGGACTTAATAATTAAAGAACTTACACTGAGTACCATGACGCCTTGTCCAAATAGCCTTACAATAAAAAACCCTATAAATAAGCCCCAATAATTACTTGCCGTAGCCACACAGAAACAACCAATAGCCATACTCATAACTACGAATGTCACGACACTACTAGGTTTGTATTTATCTATTACTCTTCCCATTGGATTAAGAAGTAAAGAGGCCGATAAGGTAGCAAGCGAATACATTCCGGCAAACATACTTCTTGAAATTTCTAGTTCATTAAAAATAGGACTAACGAACCAAGAAATTAAAAAAGTTTGTCCTGGCGCTGAAAAACTAATCATAACAATTCCAAAGCCAATAATATGACGATGTTGTTTTATTAATGGAAACATTATTGTTGTACTGTGGCGTGAGCTTTAACAGGCGATGTAATCAATACAGGCTCGACATTAATTTCATTATTAATATAGCTAATCCTAATAGTCTGATTGTTGTTTAGACTGGCAAATAACAATACTTTAGAAAGAGGAACTGCAACTTTATCATCAATAAATTGCTTTAATTTTCGTGCCCCGTTTTGAGAGTCGACACCTTTAGTTAATATGTAATATTTAATGTTTTCGTCAAAAATAATATTTTTGCCCTGCTCTTTAACAGTTTCTTTGAGTTCTACTAAATGTTTTTCTATTATTTCTTGATAGGAGTTTTTGGTGAGACTGTTAAATTGAATGATTGCATTAAGCCGGTTTCTGAATTCAGGGCTAAAAGATTTTTCAATGGCCCTTAAACTTTTTGATTGATTTTGATCTTGTTTAAACCCAATTGGTATTTGTGAAAGTTCATAGGCTCCAGAATTACTTGTTAAAATAATTATGACTGACTTTAAGTTTGATTTTTCGCCATTATTGTCTGTAAGCGTGGCATAGTCCATGGCTTGAAGTAAAATATTATGCACGTCAGGATGTGCTTTTTCAATTTCATCGAATAAAATAACACAGTGTGGTGTTTTTTCAATTTGAGCGGTGAGTAATCCACCTTGTTCATAACCAATATAACCTGGAGGTGACCCGATAAGCCTTGAAACAGCATGTCTTTCTGAGTATTCACTCATATCAAATCTTGAAAAATCAATATTCATAAACGAAGCTAGTTGTTTTGCGAACTCAGTTTTACCTACACCTGTAGGCCCTGCAAATAAAAAAGTTCCAATAGGTTTATTTGGATCTTTCAAGCCTGATTTTGCAAATATTATTGACTCCACAACTTTTTCAATGGCCTCGTCTTGCCCGAATAATTGTGATTTGAGATTAGGTTCTAAATTCAATAAAAGCTCTTTATCTTCTAATTTAACTACTGAGTTTGGAAGATTTACCCGTTTACCAAGCATGTCTTCTACATCTGAAATCTCAACATCTTTAATTTTTTTATCATCTTTATTAAGCGATACTTTTGCCCCGACACTGTCCAATAGGTCGATGGCTTTGTCGGGAAATCGTCTTGAGGTTAAAAAACGATCGCTCAAAGTGATGATTGCTTCAAGTATAGGTAAAGAATAGCGAACGCCATGAAAGTCTTCGTAATAATGTTTGCTATTTTCAAGAACCCTTAATGTTTGTTTTGTACTTAACTCTTCTATATCAATTTTATTAAATCGTCTTGTAAAGGTAGGTTCTTTCTCTAAAACTTGTTTAAAGTCTTTGTAGGTGGTGGTTCCAATACATTTTATTTCGCCTGAAGACAAAAATGGTTTTAATAAACCCGACGCGTCCATAGACCCTGCCGAAATAGCACCAGCTCCAATTAAATTATGAATATCCTCAAGTACCAAAACAATGTTTTTCTTTGTTTTTATACTCTTAATTAATAGATCAAGACGCTCTTCAAACTCACCTCTATATTTGGTTCCTGCTATTAATGACGAGATATTTAAAGACAGAACTGTAGCGTTTTTAAAATGATGATTTACTTGATTGTCTAATAGGAGCGTTGCTAAGCCTTCAATAATAGCCGACTTCCCTACTCCCGGATCACCTATAAGAAGAGGATTGTTCTTTTTTCTTCGACTTAATATTTCGAAGATTTGTGTGAGTTCTGTTTGCCTGTCTACAAGCGTATCCAGTGTACCACTCGCTGCTTTTTCGCTTAAATTGTCACAATATTTATGAATAGGGTCTTCGTCGTTAGAAGTTATTATCTGTGAGTCTAAGTTGTTAATATCTTGTTCTAGAGTATTTTGTTTAATTCCATATTTGGAAAGAAAGTAAATGGCGTGAGAGTGTTTGTCTCTAAATAATGATAAGAGGATATGATGAGCTTTTATTTGTTTGAGACTGGTTTCTTTTGCCTTTGTTGAGGCATAGCTTAATACCATTTTAACCCCCAGGCTTAGTTCTGGATCTCTGGTTAAGCTTGGGTTTTGATGTGTTTGAACTCGATGTTCAATAAATACTTTTAGTTCATTCTGCAGTTTTTTGGAGTCAATTTTATAATTGACTAGTATTGTTTTAATGGAGTTAATAGATAGGAGCACGACTAATATATGTTCAGAAGTAACGTATTGCTTTTTATACTTGGAGGCTTCTGCAAATGATCTTTCTAATATAAATTCTAATTCGTCGTTTGTATTCATGTTAATGAAACAGTTTTACCATATTTTGTATTGGAATTGAATTTATAACTTTTTGAAGTAGTTTAAGTGGATGTGATGATTAATTATTAATTGTTTTTACAATTTTATGTTTAGCTGAATTTGATTTTCGAACGATATTAAATTCATTGAAGTCGGGAGTTGTTAAGAAAACCATTCTTACCGCGATTATACTTAGGATTAAAAGCTTTCCTATTATCTGTTTTGTTCCTTGCCCGTTTGTAAGTTTTAAGTTTCTCATTTTTCCCCTGCCTTCTATATAGTTATCGTGAAATTATCAGAAAAATTTCACCAAGTTACTGTCTATAGGTTCTTTTAGGCTCAAAAATTATTTTTTCAGATCCTCTTACAGGCACAATATCTATTCCTCCCCTACGAAGAAAATAGGCATAAATTATACATTTTTTGGGATTTAAAGCCAGCTTAATGTCGTTATACATCTTTTCAACACATTGTTCGTGAAATCCCTTGTGTTCACGAAAAGAAGTAATATAAGTATAAAGTGAGTCTAAGTCAGGAGTGGGACCTTCAAAGTCAATAACGATACTAGCCCAATCAGGTTGTCCTGTTACAGGACAAAGTGACCGAAAATGATGGCTGTAGAATTGTTCTTGTATAGATATGCTAGATTTTGACGTAATAAGTTCAGGGACTGGTCTACTATCGCTGTTAGAATTAGAACTATCAAGGCATATGCCATTTGGCTCAGAAAGCGCCATTTTCCAATCCGAGGGAGGATTAAGCTTAATAGAGCACTTAACATCTAATAACTGCTCTAAATCAACTAAAATGACGCTCTGTACTTGATTTAGTGACTCAAAAGAGGCCATATTGAAGGAGTTCAAATAATATTTAAGAGATTTTGACTCAACTATATAGTTTGAGCTGGAAGGAATTATGAGTTGTCCAACAGCAACCATAGGAGTATTTTTGTTAGTTAAACAAGAAAACTCATAAATATTCCATGCATCAAAACCATATGGAGAAAGATGATCAATAGATATTGAGTTTCTGTAACTTTCTCTTGAAATTTTCTCGAGATAGTTTTTGTTATAGGTATTTGGGTAAATTATCGGCTTACCAAGAGTAACTTTTTCTTCCATTTAAAGGCTTTGAACTAAGCTATTACGGCTTTTTTGGCAGATTTGATTCCACTCATATAGGGAAGTTGAACAGCTTTTATAAATTCACTCTCTCCCTTTATCAGCAAATTATAAAAATACTCTGGTTTCGTTTTTAGAAGAATAAATTTTTCTCTGACATTTTTAATACTTGCTTCTAAGATTTCATTTTCTTTTTTGCTTAGATGTTGCTGTTTCTTAAGAACATTTAATAACATTTCACGTTCGTTATAAAAATATACAAGTAAAAATGGTGCAAATGGAAAAACTAAGCTTATGAAGTGTCCAAATTGAGCATCTCTTCTTTTTTTCCAATCAAATGATAGACAACCCCTACAGATTTGAAAAGACTTGTTTTCAAAATAGGCCTTTGCTTCTCTTAAAATCGATTTAATTTGTCGATACTGATTTTTGAGCTCTGAATGAGTATCTGGTACGTCATAATACAATGTAATTAACCTGTCATATGAAACGTAATTATTGATCCACTCAGGACTATAGTCTGTAGAAGCTGCCCATAATTGGCGAATACCTTTTTCTATAGATTTAATTTCTTTCTCAAAAGATTCTTTAAGCAGTTTGTCAGTTTGAGTTTGATTCCAACATGATTTTGTATTCTCAAACCCATGTTCTCTAGTGAAAGTAATATAAAACTCATTTAATTGTTTTTTTATTTCTAGATCTGAAATAAATCTTGTTTTTATCCATTTGTCTACGTCACCTTCAAAATAGTTTTTAGGCATAAAAGATTTAATAAAATGAAGGTTATCTTTTAAAGACTCATTCTTTTTGGCTTTTTTAAGGCGGGTTTTGTAAGTATCTACATAAATTATGTCTCTTAAAAATACATCATTCAAATACTGGAGTCTCATGATTCGCTTCTTTGAAATCAATGTTTTGAACCTAACATTTATATTTTCAAAACTAGATATAAATGCGCCCTGCGCGTTTTCAGAATAGGCCCATAATGATGGAGGTATAAATGTATTTGGTATATCTAAATTACAGTGGTATTGATTAACAGGAGGACATTCTTCGTAGTCTGTTAAAACATAAGTTTCATCAGAAACATACAATAAGTTGTTTGGATTGATATTATTGTGTACTTGTAATTCGTCGCTAGAAAGTAATAAGGCTGTCTCTCTCCCGAGATTTGACATATATATTTCATCACTTTTTGGAAGTAAATTGTCAATTGCTTCATTTTGAGAAAAACTATACCGGAAAGTTGAAGGAACTAGTCTAATTACTTGAGCCATGTCTTGTGATGAATTTTCTTTGTCTATGATGAAAGTTTTATAAGCTAAGGGTCTCACTTGGATAAACGACTTATGTTCTTTGCGACCTGTTTGGGAAAGTTTTAAGTTTTCAATTTCAGCTTCAGCTCCGTCTTGTGACAAGCCACCAGTTATTCTTAAATGATAGCCAGTTGCTGTTCCTGCTTGAACTCTAAAATGAACATTTGGAAATCCACCTTCAGGGCAGCCACACCCTTTTATCTCTACTAAATACTCATTATTTTCTATTGTTTCAGTTAAAGGGATGAATTTTTCGGCTACTTTTTTAACGAGCACTCCTCCCCTAGACATACTAGGGGCATCGTTTTGTACATACATAAAAACATAATAAGGAGATTTTTCTGTTTCTGAGCTTATGAATAATGTTTTTTTATTTAATAAATCTTTTAAATCTGTAGAATTTGATGATGGACTTTCACTGAAGCTCCACTCGTCTGAAGTCGTGTCCTGAATAAGTTCTAGCGGAACAAATGTAGCCGTATATGTTTTTTTCTTGTCTTCATCATAAAATTGAGAGCTTTCAGAATACTGAGCCTCTATTTTTCCTTTATTTCGATAATATCCAATTGTTTTTTTGTTCATTTTTGAATTTTATTATATATATTTTTAATTATTATGACAATAATTAAATATCTACCTTTTTTATTTATTAATATACTTTGTAGATGTTTACTTAGGAGAATACATACTATTTATAAGTTTTTTGTCAATAATTCTTTATATTTACACCTTTGTCGAATACATAATAAATATATCCAATATTTACTAATTATTGTGCTTTTTATTCACAATAGTTATTGTCGTGTTCTTTGTTCCAGGGGGCCCATTTCTTCCTTCGTATCTAATAAACTTATTATCAGAAAAGCTGTACCAAAAGTAAGTTGACCAAAACATTGAACGCCATCCAGGAAAAGTCATTCTGATTTTTACTGCTTCAAGTTCTTTTCCATCAACAGATATAACAACACGTTCTTTATCATTAAACTCCATCTGATGAAGTGATAGCGTTTCAGAGTTGAGTGACCAAAATATCTGGCTAGTTTTTTTGGATCGTAAAAATTCACCTGCGCCAGCTTCTAAGGACTGAAACCAAGGGTAATTGTCTATATACTCTACTTTTCGTTTAAAAAGGGTTGATCCAATTTGGCCTGATAAAATGAGCTTATTTTGCTTTCTTTCAACTATAATATCAGAACTTGCACGTCTGTTTTTTAGCTCCCATTTTAGAGTAGAGCTGTCGAAGGAGAGCGTGAATTTTTCACTTTTATGGGGAGCTTTAATTGTTTTTACTATTTTGTCTTTTGCAATTCTTGTTGTTTTAACATCGAAATAATACTCAAAGTCTCCAGTTTTATTGAATAAAGTTTGAGTAGACGCAACGTTTGCAATAGTAAAGCAAATTACTAGTAGTAGAGAAATCTTAAGTTTTAACCACATTTAACAGAAATTCTAGCATTTAAATTCTTATGTTAAAAGAATTTGAATTCTTCTCAGATACGCCATTCTCCTAAGGTTGCTTCGGCAACAATAAACCTTCATTTCCTCTATATACACCTAAGTCTTATAAATTATTATCTATTAGACCCTGCTACGCGAAATCATTTAATCGTAAAGAAACGCACAACTATATCGAGCTGGATTGTTATTCAGTCTGATTTTATGCAATTGAGACCTTTTTAGATTTTTATATAAATTATTGGTAGACTAATCAGTATGCAAATACTCATTAAACTAATTGTTTTCTTCTTATTGACTACTTGTCTTTTTTCCAAGTCATTAGATTTCTTCGTTCTTGAAAATGGACTAAGAGTTATTCTCTTAGAAAAACATAATGCACCGGTAGTGGATGTCCGTGTGTTTTATAATGTTGGTAGCGTTTTTGAAAAGGACGGAGAAAAAGGACTGTCTCACTTATTTGAACATATGATGTTTAGAGGTTCAAAAAATGTTGGAGACGAAGAGCATTCCCAGAAAATCCAAAGAATTGGGGGTACGTCTAATGCTTACACTAGTGATGACTTGACTGTATATCATCAAAAACTCCCTTCAGTTGAGTTAGAGCTGGCTCTGTTTTTAGAAGCCGATAGAATGCAGCACCTAATTGTAAACAAAGAGATACTAGATAAAGAACGAGAAGTTGTTAAAGAAGAATATAGATGGCGCTACGAAAATAATCCTCAAGGAAAAATGTTTTTAGAAGCCAGAAAGATTTATTACCCTAATTATAATTACAAGTATGGTGCGATAGGGAAATTAGATGATATTTCGGCACTTTCTGTTGAAGAATGTAATGCCTTTTATAGTAATTATTATTCACCAGGAAATGCAATATTAGTAATTGTTGGTGACTTTAATACTCCAAAACTTGTTGAACAAATTAATACCTATTTTTCACTAATTCCTCGAAGAAAACTTGTTAAACCCCCATTCTCGCTTTATAAGAGACCAAAAGGTAAGGTTGAAGCCACAATTGCTACAGAATTCCCTACAGAGATGACCACGGTTTCATTTCATGTACCGCCCGCTCATAATGTTAAAGATCTTGCCACTTTAGAAATGATTGGATTTGCGTTAGCTAACTCTGAAAGTTCAAGACTGTACAAAAATTTAGTTAAGGACAAACAGCTAGCGCTTGGAGTATTTGACTATGTCTTAATAAATAAAGGGTCATCATTGATGATGATAGGCGCTTCACATAAACCAGAGCTCTCAAAAAAGATTCAACGTAGCCTTTGGAAAGAATTTAAATCAATTAAAAAAAGAGGTTTAACTGAAACTGAATTTAAAAAAATTAAAAACAAGTTATTAACATCAAAAACGTTCGATCGTTATTCGTCATCTAGCTTAGCTGATGGAATAGGTAGAGCTTATTTATACTCAGGAAAACCTGATGCCTATTTAAAAGAACTAGAAATTTATGAGTCTATTACTCAAAAAGACATAAAGAGAGTAGCGTCTACCTTTTTAATTAAAAGCAACTCTACTACTATTCACTTTGTGCCTGAACTTAAGGAGAAAAAGTAATGTTTTTTAGACTTTCATTAATATTAATTTTTATTACGTCTACCTTGTTTTCTCAAGAATTAATCGTTCCAAAGACCTACGACTTTACACTTACTAATGGATTAAGAGTTATTTTGATTGAAGATGACTATCAACCTATATTACTGATGAACCTTTTAATTAACTCTGGAACCAATGAAGATGTTAAAGTCGGCACATCACTGTTACTTGCCGGCCTTCTTACTAAAGGGACAAGAGATTTTCCTTCATCAGATTTTTCTGAAACTGTAGATATAAATGGAGCAAGTATTGGGGCGAGTGTGGGTTATACGTATATTCATGCAAGCATGACCTGCTTAACGAGCGTGAAACAGACTATGATACACATATTTTCGGACATGATTCTCCACCCAAGTTTTTCTAAAAAAGATTTTGATCTACTTAAAGCTCAAATGATTGTTAATTTAGAAGAGTCTCAATCTGACAATAAATGGCTACTAAGTTACTTTGCAACTAAACACTATTAC
>QFBU01000139.1 GCA_003265975.1 Candidatus Marinamargulisbacteria bacterium SCGC AAA071-K20 | reverse complement strand
CGACTCTCAAAGTATTTATTCTTTTAGAGGCGCTGACTATAAAAACATCATAAACTTTCCCCAATTATTTCAAGGAACTAAAGTCGTTAAATTAGAGCAAAACTATAGAAGCACTCAACCTATACTCAATTTAACTAACGCTATTATTTCTCACGCTAAAGAAAAATACGCAAAAGAATTATTTACAGAGTTACCGGGGGACACAAAGCCTCAGTTCATAGACACTAAAGATGATAATTCTCAGTCTAAATTTGTCTGTAAAGAAATTTTAAAGAAAAGAGAAGAAGGTATTGAACTAAATGAAATGGCCATTTTAATGAGATCAGGATGGCACTCCAATGATCTTGAGATTGAACTTCAAGCCCATGGTATCCCTTTTGTTAAATATGGAGGATTTAAGTTCGTTGAAGCCTCTCACGTCAAAGATCTTGTCGCCTTACTTAGAGTTATTTTCAATCCTTCCGACAAAGTATCTTGGAATAGACTCTTAATATTAGTAGATGGATTAGGTGCTTCAGGTGCCAATAAAATAAGTTCAACCATTATTAATCATCTTCAAACTAGAACGCCAATAGACATAGATAATATTAAAAACAAAAAATACTATAATGATCTAGACCAACTTTTACGTTTAGTTTTTAGTACCGAACCCACAGACAAACCAAGTATTGTGGCTGAAAAAGCACTCACCTGGTACAAACCAGTATTTGAATATAATTACGATGACTTTAAAAAGAGACAGTCAGACTTAGACTCACTTGAAGGAATTGCTGAAAGATTCGACACCTTAGAAGAGTTTTTAACAGACCTCTGCTTAGATCCACCTGAGTCTACTCAAATTGACACCTATGGAAAAGAGCCCGACGAGGAAAAACTTATTCTTTCTACAATTCATTCATCTAAAGGATTAGAATGGGACACTGTATTTTTAATATCTGCAGTAGACGGCTACCTCCCCTCTTTTCAGTCTTTAGAAGATTTAGGCCAATTAGAGGAAGAGAGAAGACTCATGTATGTAGCACTTACAAGAGCAAAAAACAGCTTGTATATACTTAAACCAAACCTAACAAATGCCAGCTCTAATTATTATAGATTTTCAGGACTTCAGTTTTCACAACCATCGCGATTTTTAGATGAGTACAACGTACTTGAAGACTTTACAGAAAAAAAGAAAGACGGGTTTACACCACAGTTTTCGTTTGGATCCTATCAAAGTACTAAAACACGAGTTATAGAAGATGAAGATACGTCACAAGTAGTAGAAGACGACCCCTTTCAAGAAGTCGCCCGTCCTAGATTTTATTTTTAAAAAGTTTAAATTATAGAGATACAATTCCTGAAGTAATACCAATTCCTCTATTAACAAGAAGGTCTACAACATCGTCGTTACCTTTTATAATCGCCCAGTCTAGAGGACTATATTTCCATTTGTCGTGGCTATGAATATCAGCACCATTATCAATTAGAACTTCTATCATCGGTCTCGAACCAACAACGGCCGCCCAATGTAGTGGGGTTGCACCATCTGCGTCTCTAATAGAGATCGTAGCACCTTTAATCAGTAACAGTGAAGCAATCGCAACAGACTCTTTAGCAGACGCCCAATGCAACATAGATACTAATTCTTGATCTTTATGGTTTGGGTCAACTCCTGAGTCTAGTAATAATTTAACAATTTCAAACTGTTCATTCAAAACGGCATAATACAAAGAATCAAAATCATCTTCAAAATGATAATTTGCAATAACTTTTGGATGTTTATTCAAGAGGCTATTTGCTTGAGCAATATCGTCGTTGATAACGGAAAGTCGAAAGTGTTCCATCATAATGTCTGTCTTTTTTGAATTTAATGCCTGTGTAACATTGGCTTCCCCCGCAACTACTGATGATCCTTGAAATAGAAAAGCCACGCTTAGTATTAATAGTAGGGTATGCTTAAGTTTTTGAACTTTCATGTCTCTCATTCTCCTTGGTAAGTTATTCATAGTTATAAACGGGGTTTAAGGAGATTAAGATGTATCGAAATTACTTAATACTTATGAAGTAAGGTTTTTAATGGTGCGCCCGCAGGGATTCGAACCCCGGACCCTCGGTTCCGAAGACCGATGCTCTATCCAGCTGAGCTACAAGCGCATTTATTTAAATAATATAACAATAATAATAGACAAATATCAATGATACTTAATCAAATAGAATTAAAAGCACACCCTATTTAGCTGCAATACCAGCTGACATTAACACCTTAATGCCTTCATCAACTGTCATATCTAAAAACTGTACCTCATCTTTTTTAACATAATAGAAAAATCCAGTTGTTGGATTAGGCGTTGAAGGAATAAACACAGTAATCATATCTTCAGAAACGGCGCGTCCATCCAAGCTTTTCAACCCACTTGCTTCTTTATTAGTTAAAAAAGCGATGCTCCACATCCCCTTTCTAGGATATTCAACTAAAACAACAGACAAAAAGCTACCCTTACTTTTTGAAAACGCATTTACGATATGTTTGGTGGATGTATAAAAAACGTTCAAAACTGGGATCTTAATAAGGAACGATTCTAATACATTAATAATAAACTTACCCACAAAGTTCTTAGCTAAAACTCCAACAACTAATACAATTAAAAGACTAATTACAACACTTAATAATGGAGGTATATTTTGTTGAAAAAAAGTAGAAAACGGAATAGATAAAATACTAATTAAGACCTTTAAAAACATAACAGTTGCTACTATTGGTACAATAACAACTATTCCAACCATAAAACTTTCTTTTAGCTTATTCATAATTTTGTCCTTATTACTTTAATCTTAATTTTTTTAGTGTATATACAAAAACAAAGAAGAACAATACCAGATTCCAGTTGACACAGTGAGCACTAATTTGATAGGATTCGTTAAATTTTTTACGCAGCATATTTGGGAGAAAGTCATTGAAAGAATTCACTAAGTCATA
>QFBU01000138.1 GCA_003265975.1 Candidatus Marinamargulisbacteria bacterium SCGC AAA071-K20 | reverse complement strand
TCTTTCCATATTTATCTCATCTCCAAGAACTAACTCTAAATTATTTCAAATATTGTTTCAAAATTTACTCTCCTTCTAAGGAAAAAGAAAGTGTTGTAGAATAATTTCATCTTAACACCGAGGTATAATCATGATGACACAACAAGCAAATAAACTTATAAACACAAACTTAATCGACGAGTACGACCCAGAGTTGTCTCAGGCACTAAACAATGAACTTAAACGACAAGAAGAAAAAATTGAGCTTATAGCTTCTGAAAACTTTACATCATTAAGAGTTATGCAAGCCCAAGGGACATGGCTGACTAATAAATATGCCGAAGGACTTCCAGGAAAAAGATACTATGGCGGATGTGAGCACGTAGACATAGTAGAGCAACTAGCAATTGATAGAGCTAAAGCTTTGTTTGGTGCAGATCATGCAAATGTACAACCTCACTCTGGAGCAAATGCTAATGTGGCGGTATTTGTAGCTTTAATTAAACCTGGGGACACTATCATGGGAATGGACTTGTCGCACGGTGGCCACTTAACTCACGGTTCTCCTGTTAACTTTTCTGGAAAATACTACAATGTCGTTTCATATGGTGTAGAAAAAGGGTCTGAACAAATTGACTATGAAAAATTTGAAGAAAAAGCTATAGAAGCTAAGCCAAAACTAATTATTGCTGGAGCGTCTGCATATCCAAGAAAAATTGATTTTGAGAGAATGGGAGATATAGCTAAGTCTGTAGGTGCCTTGTTTATGGTAGATATGGCTCATATTGCTGGATTAGTTGCAGCAGGGTTACATCAAAGCCCAGTGCCATATGCTGATGTTGTTACTACAACGACACATAAAACGTTAAGAGGTCCTCGTGGTGGAATTATTATGTGTAAAGCAGAACACGCCAAAGCTATCGACAAAGCAATATTCCCTGGTACTCAAGGCGGACCACTTATGCATGTTATTGCCGGAAAAGCAGTTGCGCTTAAAGAAGCTGCATCACCAGAATTTAAAGCGTATCAACAACAGGTTGTTAAAAATGCATCTGCGTTTGCGTCTGCAATGACCACGAGAGGATTTAGAATTGTTTCAGGTGGAACCGATAATCATCTTTTCTTGCTTGATCTTCAAAGTAAGAACATGACCGGAAAGGTTGCTCAGTTAGCATTGGATGAAGTTAATATTACAACAAATAGAAACACAATTCCTTTTGACCGAGAAAGTCCTTTCGTAACATCTGGATTGCGTATTGGTACTCCTTCGGTAACAACTAGAGGGATGAAAGAACCACAAATGGAAATAATAGCTGACTTAATTTCTGATGGACTTTCTTCAATTGGAGACGAGTCTAAAAATGTAGACGTTAAAAGGCGTGTATTAGAGCTCACAAAATCGTTCCCACTCTATCCTGAGCTAGCATAAATGAATTTGTTTGGATTTTTAGGACCCAAGGGCACTTTTTCTGAAATTGCACTAAAGACATATTTAAAAAATGAAGATGTAGACGTTGAATGTATGGGGTACGCCTCTATCGATAAACTGTTTTTGGCATTAGACAGTAAACGATGCTCAGCGATAATTGTTCCAGTTGAAAACTCTGTTGAAGGATCTGTGACAACTGTTGTTGATCATCTTATTAAATTGAATGATACTTTTATAACGGCTGAGTTTGTTTTAAAAATAGAGCATAATTTAATGGTAAAAGATGAGTCTAAGAGCATCACTGATATTATTTCTCATTATCAACCTATTGCTCAGTGTAGACATTATCTTGAGTCAAATTATCCAGATGTTGATTTAAATAATGCAGAATCTACTGCTAAAGCAGCTGACTTTGTATCTGATTACAACGGTGACAAAGTGTATGGTGTTATTGGTCATGAGAGTTTAGCTAAACGGTACGGATTTAATATTATGGATAGAAACATAAATGACTCTAAAGAAAATGTAACTCGATTTTTTATTATCTCTAGAAAACCTACTGAACCTACAGGAAATGACAAATCTACAATTGTCTTTTCAACTATGAAAGACCAATCGGGTAGTTTGGCAAATGTCTTAAATGAGTTTCAATCAAAATCAATAAACTTGACACATATTTCTTCTCGCCCAACAAAAACGAGTTTGGGGGAGTATCTTTTTTATATTGATTGTGAAGGTCATTTTCAAGACGAAATTTTGTCTGAAGTATTAAAACTTGTAGAGAAGAAGACTTCTTATATAAAATGCTTAGGATCTTATAAGAAGGGTGGAAAATAATGATTGATCCAAAAAGACTAAGAGATGAGACTGATGTTGTAAGGGAAAGTTTGAAGAAACGACATTTTCCTGAAGAAGCTTTAGACCATTTTCTGACTGTTGATAAACAATGGCGCGTAAAATTACAGGAAGTTGAAACCTTAAAAAACAAGAGGAATCAACTTGCGCCTAAAGGTAAGCCTAGCCCAGAGCAACTTAAAGAACTGAAAGAGATGTCTGATCAAGTTAAAAAGGAACAAGAGGGATTAGCCGAGCTCGAAGCTAATACTAGAAAAGCCGCTATGGAAATCCCCAATGTACTGTCTGAAGATGTTCCTGTTGGAAAAACTGAAGACGATAATATTGAAATTGAGAAAGTGGGGGAGGTTCCCTCATTTTCGTTTAAACCTAAAGAGCACGATGAAGTAGCTTTAAAATTAGGTCTTCTAAACTTTGATAAAGCAGGTGTGATTACTGGGTCACGTTTTGTTTTAAATACCGGACTAGGCGCAAAGCTTGAACGCGCATTAATTCAACTGATGTTAGATTTACATACCGACAAACATGGTTATTACGAAATTATGCCCCCAGTTATTGTTCATAGTCGTAGTTTAGAGGGGACGGGGCAATTACCTAAATTTGCTGATGATTGCTTTAAAATTGAAGGGACTGATTACTGGTTAAGCCCTACGGCTGAGGTTCAGCTCACAAATATGTATAGGGACTCGATCTTAAAAGAAGACGACTTACCGGTT
>QFBU01000137.1 GCA_003265975.1 Candidatus Marinamargulisbacteria bacterium SCGC AAA071-K20 | reverse complement strand
CACACACTACCTTTTGCTTTGAACTTGTCCCTCTATGAATTAGCGCTGCAGGAGTTTCTTGATTAAATCGACTTGTTTTTTTTAGTAAAGTTGTAATTTCTTTTAAAGCACTTACCGCCATAAAAAATACCAATGTGTCTGCTTCAGGTAGCTCTAGTTTGTCTATTGAGGTTCCATTTAATGTTGTTGCTGTTACAAAAGCAACCGAGCGAGAAAGCGTCCGATGTGTTAATGGGATGCCAGCGTAGGCAGGTACGGCACAACCAGCGCTGATTCCTGGGATTACTTCATAGTCGATACCCTTTGATTTTAAAAAAGCCATTTCTTCTCCCCCACGCCCAAATATCAGAGGATCACCCCCTTTTAAACGGACGATTTTTTTGCCCCTAGCGGCATGGGTTTCAATAATCGAATGGATTTCGTCTTGAGTTTGGCTATGCTTTCCCTTAGCTTTACCTACACAGATGCATTCTGCTGAGTCATTACAAAATAATAAGCAATTGGGGTGGACCAAGTAGTCGTATAACACTATGTCAGCTGATTCTAAAACTCGTTTTGCTTTTAAGGTTAATAATTCTGGATCTCCTGGCCCTGCTCCAACCAAGAAAACTCTAGAGTTAGTCATTGGGGTTCTCATTTTTTAGAAGTGATTTGTACGCGATCGCTTTACTAATTAACAAGTTGTGAGCGTCTTTCTCGTCTACTTTAATTTCTTCTTCGTACTGAAGCTCACCATCTTCTGTTGCAAGAAATATGATGCAGTTGAATTTTTTGTTTTCAAAAGTAGTGTATAACCCTAAAGGATACCCACAATCTAGGCCAATTTCAGAAAGAAATGCCAATTCTAGACGAGATATTTTTTCTTGAGTTGAAGAATTTATTAAAAGCGCATTTTTTTTATTTTGTTTATCATTTTTTCTTGTTTCTAACGCGATGACACCCTGCCCAGGCGCTGGAATAAATTCTTCTGGATCTAATATAAGGTTAGCTTTTTTCTGTAGCCCTAAACGAATTAACCCACAATATGAAAGAACAATAGCATCAATGTTTTCTGATTCTAATTTTTGGAGTCGGGTTTCAACATTTCCCCGTATTTCTATAAATTGAGCCGTTGGAATGGTTTGGCTTATTAAGACCTTTCTTCGTAAACTCCCTGTTCCAATTTTTGCATTTATTGGAAGCTCTTCTAGGGTATTTGTTTTGTATTTTGAGTTAAATACTATGCAATCCTCGATAGCTTCAGGGCTTAGAAAAGAGCTTAACTCCAGTCCTTTTTCGAGTTCAGAAGTGACATCTTTTAGACTATGAATAGCTATGTCGATTGTATTGTCTAAAAGGGCAGTTTCTAAGGTTTTTATAAAGACCCCTTTTCCACCAATTTCAGATAATGGAGATATTTTATCTCGATCTCCTGATGTTAATATGGGTACAATTTCAATATCTAATGATGGATTAGCTCGAAGAAGTTGAGCTTTAACTAAATCCGCTTGAATGAGTGCTAGAGGGGATTTTCGAGTGCCTAATTTAATCATTTACGCTATTTTATGCTGAGTTTCTTTATATGACTTCCAAGCATGAACCTGTTCTATTTCTTCTCTGATGATGTCTAAGACCTTGTCTTTTTCTCCCTGTCTTTTCTTTACATTTTTCTCAGCGATGTCTTTAAGCCCATCCACAGTGACGAGATTACAATTTGAGGAAAGAGAAGGATCTGCATTTCGAGGGACACCCAAGTCTAAAACAAGAATAGTTTTACTATCAGCATTGAAGTTTTTTGTATCTAAAATATAGTTTTTTGAACTTGTTGCTAAGATAATGATGTCATAGTCTGAGGCCTTTTGACTGAGTAAATTATAATCTAATACCGTTATTTCCATATCAGAAGCTAAACTTTCGGCTTTATTTTTACTTCTGTTGCAAATATGTAACTCTGGATGGCCCATTGCACTGAGTTTTTTTAGGGCTCTTCTGGCCATGAGTCCTGCACCAACAACGAGTATTTTTCGGCTAAAGTAGTCTAGCATTTTTTCTCTGATGGCCTCAATAGCTATTGAGCTCACTGAATAAGCGCCTCTACTGATTTCTGTTTCTGTTCGTACGCGTTTTCCAGTAGCTACTGCTTTTTGAAATATTTTATTTAATAATGGGCCAGTTAATTTAAATTCAACACTACGGTGATAAGAGTCTTTTACTTGAGTTAAGATTTCATTTTCACCGTATACCATTGACTCAAGCCCAGAAGTTACAGCAAATAGGTGCTGAGTGGCTTCGTTTTCGTCTCGCTCTATTAAAATAGACTTAATGTCTTCTACGGATATATTTTTGCTCTCAGAAATAGTGTTATACAACCAAGTTTTAGCAGCATTTATGTCTTCACATGTATAGTAAAATTCTACTCTGTTGCAGGTCATTAAAAGCACCATATCTTGGATTAGATTAGTCGTTTTAACTTTATCTAAGAAATCAGGAATGGCTTGCTTACCAAAGTGGATTTTTTCCATTTCGATGACTGGGGTTCTCTTAATACTAGTGCCACATTGTCGTACAAACATTAATGGATTGTAGCTGGCAATAGGCTATTTTTCAATGTGAGCGTGGCAAATCTATTCTTCTCTTTATATCTTAATATATTTTAAAGGATCCACCGGACGGCCATCAATTCTAATTTCAAAATGTAAATGTGGCCCTGTAGCATACCCTGTAGAGCCTACGAGGCCAATGGTATCTCCCTTTTTAACGACATCCCCTTTTTTAACTAATATACGAGATTGATGCGCATAAAATGAAGCGACTAATTTGCCGTCAGAAGTTCGTCTTCCATGGCTCACTATTGTTACTTTACCGTACCCTCTATACTTTTTTTCTTGTCCTACATGAATGACAACACCCGTGTCAGCTGATTTTATTTTATAGCCTTTCGGAGCAGCAAGATCTATTCCTCTATGAAATATTTTACGTTTAAAAATAGGATGCATTCTCGATCCATATTTTGATGATATCCATCCATGAACTGGCTTAACCATAGATCCTGTTCCGTAAT
>QFBU01000136.1 GCA_003265975.1 Candidatus Marinamargulisbacteria bacterium SCGC AAA071-K20 | reverse complement strand
TCTTCTGTTTTTAGTCGCCCTTTTCTAGTTACACCCAATTGCTCTGCGGCTATTCTGCAATGGTCTTTAAATTTATTTTCTGAGGCGCCTGTAATATATTTCAGTTGTACAGTTTTGTGACTATGTTCATATTCGTTAGCATCATACACAACAACATCACCACCTTTACCATCTACACAGCCAAATTGTACTTTACAGCCTTTTTTGGCATATTCAGCAGCGTAAATAATCTCAAATATCTTTCCTTTTACGGCAATATTTTGTTGTTCCTTTTCAATATGAGTCATTAAGTCTTTGAGCCCCTCTGGATTTGTAGTATTTGAAGTTTTGTAAAGTTGATTGGCATAGAAAATACTTACATCCGTCACTCTTTTGTTGTTATAGGCTGATTTTACTTTCATCATAGATAAATTTTTAAGTATGGTTTTGTATGGGAGATTATTTAGTTTAGATTTCAAATTGTGAAATAGTAATTTGGCTTGCTTGATTGTGTCTTTATCTAAAGCGTCTTGGTCTTGTTTATAAACTGAGTCTATTAAGTTATTAAAATTGGATAGAAAGTGTTCTGCAAACACCTTTGGCTCGTCTATTTTTGAGCGAAATAGATCAAGCTTTTTACTTAGGTCCTTTTGTTTTGTTACTTGGGGTTTTTTATCCATAACTTGATCTTGCCCGGATGTTTGTTGTTTCAAACATTTATTCTTTTGTTGATCTACTTCATTACCCTTCCTTAAAACTTATTTTAAACACTCTAACTCTTCATTAGAAGAAGGCTAAGTTTTTAGTCTCTGATCTTGAAGTCTGAATCTATGACCCCTATTTTCCCGTTAATATTCGAGGCGGGAAGAGCTCTTCCTATTATTCTGTGTATTTTTGTTCCGTTTTTATTTAGCACAAAATATATGGGGTCTGCGAATTGTCTTACTATGAAGCTGTCTGCATCCATTTTTATAATTAGTTTGTCTTTTGAATTTAAGGGGTGACTTCGGTCTCTTTTTAGTATAAATCGGTAGGCATTTAACCGGTTTAGGGCTCCGTAATTTATTTCTATGGATGTTCCTTTTTCTAAGGCTTTAAAATTGTCTCTTATAAAGGTTACTATTTGAGGGCCAAAGAGATAGTTTTTTCTATATTCTTTTGTTGATGTTTTTATTTGGCCGTTAAATGTTCTTGTAAAAAGTAGGCCATCATCCGTAATCGTTACCATGGCTTGTTCATTTATATTGTGCCGAATATAACTATATTCTTTTAGTTTTCCTTTTTCGTATACTAATGTTTCTTCCGTGTGTATTTTTTTTTGGGCGTCGTAATAATAAGTTTGAGCAGGTTCTTTTAGCTCATTATTCATTTTTAATTTCCAATAAAATTCAGGCGTTGTAGACTCTGAATTTAAGCGATATAAAGTACCCTTCATGTCTGAACTTGTAATAGTAAAATCACTTGAAAGTATTGGGCAAGATAATTGTATTACAGCGCATATGACTGCAATGAGTATTATTTTGAATTTGGAGATCATAACATTGATTTTAGAAAATGCCCGGTATGTGATCGTTCTACTTTAGCGATGTCTTCTGGGGTACCGGTAGCTACAATTTCTCCGCCACCATTTCCGCCTTCTGGACCTAAATCGATAATATGATCAGCTGTTTTTATAACATCTAAATTGTGTTCAATGACTACTACAGTGTTTCCTGAGTCTACTAGCCGATGTAACACAATTAGTAACTGAGAAATGTCTTCAAAGTGAAGACCTGTTGTTGGTTCATCTAATAAATATAATGTTTTTCCTGTACTTCTTTTACTTAGTTCTTTGGCTAACTTAACACGTTGAGCTTCTCCCCCACTCAATGTCGTTGCGTTTTGTCCTAGATGAACGTAGCCCAAACCAACATCTTGTAAGGTACTTAGCTTATTGTAAATTGCTGGGATATTTTCAAATACTTTACAGCATTCATTTACAGTCATCTTTAAGACTTCTGAAATAGAGTAGCCTTTATATTTTACTTCTAATGTTTCTCGGTTATAGCGTCTTCCTTTACACTCGTCGCAAGTGACATAAACATCTGAAAGGAAATGCATTTCTATTTTTTTAACGCCATCGCCTTCACAAACTTCGCATCTTCCACCCTTAACATTAAAACTAAAGCGTCCTGCTTTATACCCTCTAATTTTTGCTTCTGGAAGTTGAACAAACAGCTCTCTTATAGGTCCAAATACACCCGCATATGTTGCTGGGTTTGACCGTGGTGTTTTTCCGATAGCCGATTGGTCTATAGTTATTAATTTGTCTATGTTGTCTAATCCTTTGATTTCTTTAAACTCACCCGGACGTGGCTTACTTTTGAAAAAATGCTTCATTAAGGCTTTATGCATAATGTCATGAATCAGGGTGCTTTTTCCTGAGCCAGATACGCCTGTGACACAAATAAGTAATCCCAGTGGAAACTCCACAGAAACGTTTTGTAAGTTATGTTCGTTTGCACCAATAATTGAAAGACTGTGCCCTTTTACAGCTTCTCGTCTCTTTTTAGGAACGGCTATTTCTTTTTTGTGTTGTATATATTGGGCAGTAATTGAGTCACTGTCGTTTAAGAATCGGTCAGCAAATTCGACGAGTTTGGTACGGTACTCACCGCTGACCCGTTTGCCGATTCTTTTGGCTCTTCCGGCAGCGGCAGCGGCAGTGGCAGTGGCAGTGGCAGCGGGCCTGCCAACTGTGGAACGAGCAGCAGCAATACTGCATACGGCAGTGGAAGCAGCAAGCCGACAGGCAGTGCTTGCACTGGGGATGCAGGGGCAGGGCTGCTGGACATGTTCGCAGATTTGCCAGCACCACTGCCTGTGACCTTCAGCCCCAGCCTCAGTCCCAGCCCCAGCAGCGGCGGAGGAGGCTTTTCGCCTATGGGTGGTGGCATGTCCCCGCAATCTATTAACAGTAGCATGAACAGTAGAGGAAATAGTGGAAGCAGTAGCGAAAGCTTCGCTAGTGGCAATGGCAACACGAGGGCGAGCATCGCCCCCCTGGCAGACTACTCGCTGCGGCCGC
>QFBU01000135.1 GCA_003265975.1 Candidatus Marinamargulisbacteria bacterium SCGC AAA071-K20 | reverse complement strand
ATGGCAGCGGCCGAGCCGACTGCTCAAGAAGCTCCATTTTAGAGAAAAAATTACTTAGGGCTTGATTTTTAATAGAAACTGGGTAAAATACTAGCTGCAATATATTAGGAAAGGTACATAAAATGGAAAAAAATAGAGTACAAGTTAAAAGACGAGTAAAAAGAAGAAAGGCATGTTACTTTCTTGCAAATAAGATTACTGGTATCGACTACAAAAATATATTGTTGCTTAAGAAATTTACAACAGACCGAGGTAAAATCGTTCCAAGAAGAAATTCTGGTGTGAGTGCCAAATGGCAACGTAAGTTAGCTGAAGCAATTAAACGAGCAAGATATATGGGGCTACTCCCATTCTGCATAGATTAAGGAGCCTCCCATGTCAAAGGTAATAGAAGTAATATTTACAGAAACTAAAAAAGGTCAATTTCAGATTGGTCAACAAAAATTTGTTAAGGCAGGTTTTGCAAGGAATTATCTATTACCTCAGAGTTTAGCTGTATTAGTTTCTAACGAAAATTCACAAAAAATAAAATCTTTACAAAAAAAAGCAGACAAAAAGCAAGAAGATCTAAAAATTGCTGCAGAAAGTATTAAAGGTCAAATTAATGGTAAAGAAATTTCATTCAACGTTAAAACACACGACGAAGGAAAACTTTATGGATCAATTTCGGCACAAGACATTGCTGATGAAATCAACAAGTCGTACAAAACTGTACTAGATAA
The DNA here is from genome assembly GCA_003265975.1 of Candidatus Marinamargulisbacteria bacterium SCGC AAA071-K20. Lineage (GTDB taxonomy): Bacteria > Margulisbacteria > Marinamargulisbacteria > AAA071-K20 > AAA071-K20. The sequence continues at coordinate 2,353 of QFBU01000135.1, read as the reverse complement.
ATATGATATTGGTATTTCTAGTGCAATCAAAGATGCTGGCGTTGAAAAACTTTCAATCAAAATTCATAAAGATGTTCCTATTCAAATAACAGTAAATATCATTGGTGACAAAGAACCTATACCAATAGTAAGAGCTATAGTTGAAGAGGAACTTACTGAAGAAGATAATTCTGACGAAGAAGCCTCTACTGAAGAAGCAGTTGAAGAAACTGCAGTAGCAGAAGAAACACCTGAAGAACCTGCAGAACTTGAAGTAGCCGCGGCTGCTGAAGTAACTGAAACTGTTGAACCAGAAGCAAAAACTAAAAAAGCTGCAAAGCCTAAAGAAGAAGTTACTGATGCTAGTACAGATTCAGAAGAAGACGCTAAAAAATAAACGCTCTTTTTAAGTTGAACTCTTAAATCACGCTGTTCTTTTACGCCGTAAATTCATCTATAATAAAATGATGTCTTCATTAAAACACATCATTTCTACTCTTTCTGACCACCCAGGAATATATAAAATGATGGATCACTGCAAAAAAGTGATTTATGTTGGTAAGGCTAAGAATCTAAAAAAACGAGTTCAAAGTTACTTCTCTAAAACACATCATGATCTAAAAACTGAACTGTTAGTCTCTTTAATTGCCCACATTGAAACTATTGTAACTAATACAGAGAGCGAAGCCTTAATCCTTGAACGAGAACTAATTAGAACCTATAAACCCAGGTTTAATATCCTTCTAAAGGACGATAAATCATATCCATATGTGAAAGTAACAAACGATATATTCCCAAGAGTTTTGATTACTAGAGAAAAAAAATCCGACAATGCCCATTATTTTGGACCATTTCCAACTATTGGCTCTTCTAAGTATCTCGAGAAAACCTTATTAAAAATATTTCCTTTACGAAGTTGTAAACAGCATATCTCGCTTACCAAAAGAGAACCTAAATGTATTCTTCTTGATATAGGAAAATGTATCGGTCCTTGTATAAATAAAACTATAAAAGAAGACTACCAACTACTTGTACAAGAACTCTTGTTATTTCTACGAGGAAAAGACACTGAGCTAATAAAGTCTTTAAAAAACAAAATGAAGAGTCATTCTGACGTCTTAGAATATGAAAAAGCCGGTCAGGTGAGAGATCGATTAATTAAACTGGAAGTCTTAACCGAAAAGCAACTAGTAAGTTTAGAAAAAAATATCGACTACGTACTTGTTGCAATACAATACACCAGTGAGTTGGTATACGTGCTGGTTCAAGATATTATCGGTGGAAAACTACTCTATCAACAAGGTTATTTTCATAAAAGACTGACTCTTGAGGCAGATAATTATTTTATTGAGTTATCTTTACTAAGCTGGTTTTCAGACAAACCTAATAAAAAACATAATATTATTTGTGATCAAAATATAGCAGATATACTTAAAGAACCTTCTCAAAAATTAGACTTAACTCTTAAAATTGAAACGCCTCAAAAAGGTGACAAGAAAAGCCTTCTCGAAGGAGCTAAAAAAAATGCACGGTTAGCTTTGTCTCGATTAAATCTTACAAGCGACCTGAAAGTAGGGGTCTCCTTGGAAGATGTAAAAGAAACATTAGCTCTAAAATATCTCCCAGAAAGTATTTTCGGGTTCGACATCTCACATCTTCAGGGAAACGATATAGTAGCCTCAAGCGTATGCTTTAAAAATGGAAAACCTTCCAAAAAAGACTATAGGCAGTACCATATTAAAACTGTCTCAGGTAAAAGTAATGACCCAAAGTCTATGAAAGAGGTGGTTAAACGGCGCCTAGAGCGAATTTTAAAAGAAAATACTGAGCTACCTAATCTATTACTTATTGACGGGGGTAAAGCGCAGTTAAACTATGCAATGCAAGCCATTAAAGAGTGTCAATTAGAAGAAAAAGTCGATTGTCTCTCAATTGCAAAGCGATTTGAAGACATTTACCATCCCATGTTTGACCGGCCAAAACGCTTGCTAAGTGAAAACCCTGTATTACAATTACTACAGAAAGTACGAGACGAATCACATCGCTTTGCAGTAACATTTCAACGAAAGAAACGACAAAAGCAATACGAAAGTGTTTTTTTAAGGATTAAAGGCCTCGGTTCAAAACGACTAGCCTTGCTTTATAAACATTTTAAAACATTAAATGATATTAGAAGTGCCGACATCAATGACCTGTGTGAAAAAGTGGGTGTCAGCTTAGAAATTGCTGAAGAAATCAAAAAAGGAATTGAATGAAAAAATTAAGTCTAAAGAAAATAATTTCAATACTTTTTATGCTCATTCTGTTAAGCGTGTCATTATCTGCAAACCCACAAACGCTTACAAGTGAAGAGTTACATAAATTAAGACTCCGA
>QFBU01000134.1 GCA_003265975.1 Candidatus Marinamargulisbacteria bacterium SCGC AAA071-K20 | reverse complement strand
GAAAATTGTCTAGACGCCTTAGTCCCTGGAGGGATTCTTATTCTTATTGAAAAAATAAAAGGATGCACCCCTTCTATTGATTCTCAGTTTACAAAGAAATATTATGAGTTTAAGAAAAATAATGGCTACTCCGAAGACGAAATTCAACGTAAACGAAAGGCTTTGGTCGGGATATTAACTCCTTACACATATGATGAGAACGTAGACTTACTGAAGGGCTCAGGATTTGAGTCTGTTGAGAGTTTTTTTAGATGGTATAATTTTACAGGCTTGTTAGCTATTAAAAAGGAATTGAACTAATGAATTTTTCAAAAATGGGGGATGCAGGCCCTTACTTTTCGTTATTAATTAGAATTGGAACAACAATGGTTGGATGCATACTCTTATTTTTTTGCTTAGGTCTTCTAATTGATAACTGGCTGCATTTGAAAGGTATCCCAGTTTTTGTAGGCGTTTTTATGGGGGTAGGGGTTGGTTTTTACTATGTATTTAAAGCGGTTAAAAACCTTGAAAATCTAACAAAGAAAAATGAAAGTGAAAAGTGATGTTTAGAAACTTAAAATTAATACAAAGTGCAATGATAAAACTTGTTACAGGTATAGTCATGGCGTTTTCGGCAGTAAGCTTATTGTTAGGAAAACCAGGATGGGCGATGTCTTCTATACTTGGCGCAGTTTTTAGTTTTTATGTGTTTAATAAGTTATTGAAATCTCAGAGTTATGTTTTGAAAACTAAAAATAAAAATAATGTTTTTATTCCTTACCTCACACGCTTAGGTATAATTGCAATTCCTCTACTTGTCAGCTTTATCTTTAAAGACCACGTAAGTCTGATTGTTGTAATTATTTTCTTGTTTTCTTTTCAGTTTTTGTATATTATCTTTGAGTTGAAAAAAAATTATAACCGCTACCAAAAGAGAAAGAAACAATGGACCAACTCGGAAAAGTAACATTATTTACATTTAACCTTCTAGGAAAATCGATAACGATTAATCCTACACCTATTATCATGATGTGGATTGTCATGGCTCTTTTGGTTGTTATTTCTTTATATTCAAGACGACACTTTAAATTGATACCTGGCAAAATCCAAAGCTTATTTGAACTGATTTATGAATTTTTAGAAGAAATAACTGTAAGTACTTTAGGTAAAAAAGATGGGCCTAGATATGTTCCGTTTATAGTTACTTTGTTTATTTTTATCTTAGTGGCTAACTATATTGGGATTTTTCCTAATTTATTTCAAATAGGTGGTACTGCAATAGCGTTAGTTCATAAGTTAATGGGTGGCAACATACAAATTATTGTTGAAGGCCCTACCTCTATGAACTTAATTTCACATTCTCAATATTGGTATACATTTTTATTGGATGCTCCTTTTCTTGAAGAGCCTACTAAGTCTGTTAATACAGACCTTGCTTTAGGCCTCATTGTATTTTTACTTGTCCACGCATATGGAATCAAAAACAAAGGTATCTATAAGTATATTCGCTCATTTGCCGATGACCCATTTGAAATGAAGGGCGCTTGGATTATATTCTTCTTCCTAAATCCTTTTTTCTATTTGAATTTGATTGGAATGGTTGCTAACGTAGTTTCTCATTCGTTTAGACTGTTTGGAAATATTTTTGGAGGAAGTATGATTATTGTGATTGTGTCTTCACTTCTTAAATTCTTTTTATTACCAGTTGGTTTGTTTGCATTCTTTGGTCTTTTTGCGGGGCTAGTGCAAGCTTTTGTATTTACTATGTTAGCTGTTACTTATATACAGCAGCAACAATAAGGAAGAAACGTGGAAATTGTAAAATTATTATCAGTATTAGGTGCGGGGCTTGCAATGGGGGTTGGAGCTATAGGCTCAGCCATTGGTGAGGGTATGATTGCTATGAAGGCTGTTGAATCTTTAGGGCGTCAACCAAAAGCATCAGGGAAAATTGTTCGTATTATGATTATAGGGCAGGCAGTTACCGAAACGGCGTCAATCTTTGCTCTAGTTGTTTCTCTTTTACTTTTATTTCAAAGTGGAGATCAGCATTTTATTAAAGGATTTACCTTTATTGCTGCTGGAATTGCCATTGGTTTTGGAACGGTTGGATCTGGTCTGGGAGCTGGATTGCCTGGAAGTGCAGCACTTGAAGGAATGGGGAAACAGCCAGAAAACTCAGACGTACTTACAATCCAGATGATCATTGGACAGGCAGTAACTCAAACTTCAACAATATTTGCTCTAACTGTGTCCTTGATTTTGACATTGTTAACGCCTGTATATAGTTTTCTTAAAATATTTGCTATTCTTGGTGCTGGTTTTGCAATGGGCTTTGGTGCCGTTGGACCTGGGATTGGTGACGGGCTTGTGGCTCGTCAGGCCAATTATGCAGTAGGAAAAGATCCAAGAAACATGGGGCTTTTAACAAGAACCATGATTATTGGGCAAGCGATTACAGAAACTACAGATATCTACGCACTTGTAGTTGCGTTGATACTTATATTTGTAGTCTAAGTAAGAATAAAAATAAAAAATAAAAAACGGAGGAAAATAAAATGGATGCAATAACTGGAGATCAATTAATTAAAGCGTTAGCATTACTTGCGGCGGGTATTTCTATGGGATTTGGGGCTATCGGGCCTGGAATCGGAGAGGGATTTGTTGGAGGAAAAGCATGTGAAGCTATCGGGAAACGTCCTGATGAAGCAAATTTAATTACAAAAACGATGATCATTGGTCAGGCGATTTCTGAAACTACAGGAATTTATGCTCTTGTAGTAGCGCTAATCTTGATCTTTGTAGTATAGATAGGAGCAACTCGTGATTTCAATTAATATATATGAAATATTAATGCAGACTTTAAACTTTGGGCTTTTGCTATGGCTTTTAAATAAGTTTTTAATAAAGCCGCTTCAAAAATACCTTGATGAGCGCTCAGATTCTATTAAAGGGAATATTGACAGTGCTAAGTCTAGTAATGATGAAGCTGCTGCTTTAGTAACTCAACAGAAGGGTCTCTTGAAAGAAGCTAGAGTTGAGGCTAAAGATATCAGAGAAAAAACTGAATTCGCTGCAAAAAAAGAACATGAAGAAATGATTTCTAAAACGAAAGAGGAATCTAAACGTTTAATTGATCAAG
>QFBU01000133.1 GCA_003265975.1 Candidatus Marinamargulisbacteria bacterium SCGC AAA071-K20 | reverse complement strand
CTGGTAGCGGAAGCATGGTAGTAGATGGATCTGTTTCAGTTAATGCTGACTTAAAAATTGACAAGGCTTTATTACTTAAAGTGGGTCAAGTGGAAAGTACAGCTATAGGCGAAGGCCAATTATTTGTAGATGCTAATGGAAACCTCTTGTTTTATCGAGTAGGAATGAGTACGCCAATTAACTTAACGGGTTCTTATTCTGGAGTATCAGGGCACATACCATTTTATGATACGGGTGGAAATATCAGTTCAGACCCAAGTTTATTATGGGATGCCTCAGCAAAAACTTTAAAAATTGGTACCGCAAACTCACAAATGCTTACTCGGGTAGAGATTAACGCAAGTATTAACGAAACAGTTGTTGGCAGCATTGCAGCCCAGCAAATTAATCTTAATGTAGGAAACAGAACATCGGCGGGATCTTCTGCAATAATAAAAGGGTTAGACGTTACTATGAAGTCCAATCCTGATGTACTCAGTGATGCATTTAATTTTGGTCGCATTGCTGATGGAGAAACGGCTATTGGTGTATATGTTGATATGACGAGTTTAGAAGCAGAATATTCTGATGGAAGTGGTGGCGTATATAACGGATTTAAATATGCAGGACTCTTCAGAGGTGGAAATGTTGGAATCGGTACATCGGCTCCAAACGCAGCCCTTCACGTAGGTCCTGAAAATGAAGGTACCGCTTTTAGAGTGGATACTACTTATAAATTATTAGGTGAGGATCAAACTATTGTAAATGCATTAGTAGTGGCAGCAACAGGAAATGTTGGTGTTGGAACAGCTACACCTCAATCTCAATTTTCGGTTATTACAGATACTTCAACGGGCTTAGCTAGTTCAGTATTTGAAATATCTTCCGGAAATTCTACATTAATGATTGTACAAAACGATGGAAAAGTGGGAATTGGTAAAAACAATCCAACGGCATTACTAGATATTAATGGAACTGTTTCAGCAAACGAGGGTATTTTTTCAGGAATTCAAGCAAGTACTCTAAATATTGGTAACGGGACGCTTGTTATTACTGATGCTGGTGAAATCGGTATTGGTACTGTTAATACAAGTGGAAGTCTAACTTTTTATAAAGAATTAAATAAATTGGCAATTGATCCGTTTACCTCTCAAAAAGTAGAAATGGTTGTAAATGGTGCAAGTGGCCCATCAAACCCATTTCACTTAGACAGAGATCTTACTGGTCTTGAATTGATAATGAAATCACTAGACGACGCCAATGACACTTTGTCAGGGACGCAAGTGGCTACTGGTGTAAGCATAAATATGTCTGCACTTTCAATTGGAGCAGGCGCTAAAAATGCAAAAGTAGTAGGGCTTGATGTTAATGTAGGCGCCGGATTAGGCCGCTATGCAGCCATATTACTTGGAGGTAATGTAGGTATTGGTACGTCTAATCCTACAGAAGAACTGACAGTATCTGGAGATATTAAAGCTACGAGTATTGAATTAACTGGTGATATGTTGGCTGACAGAGTCACAATGAACTCTTTAATTGTAAATTCAGGAATCACAATTAACGGAACAATTCAGGTAGATACTTTGATTGCTAATACTGTTTCAGCTAATAATATAGAAATTATAGGCCGACTAGAAGTATCGACTGCCTCGTTTGAAGTCATTACTGTAAATCGTTTAGCTAAATTTAATTCGGTTGGAATAGGTGTTTCTCAAGATGATATTTCAGAAGCATTAATAGTAAGTGGAAACACAAAATTATATGGAAATGTAGAAATTATAGGGACTATAAATGTTGATGTTATTACAAGTAACACCAAAATTACTATCAGTCCTGGGGGCGAAGGGTTAATAGTAAATCATGCCGTTTCAGTAAACTCAGATGTTAAAATTGATGGAGCCTTGATTTTGAAGGATGGTCAATCAAAAGTGGCTGAGAACAATAGGGCACAACTTTTTGTAGATGATGATGGTGACCTTGTTTTTTATAAAGGAACAGGGACAACAGATGTTAACTTAACAGGTCTATTCACAGGGCTTCCTGGAAGAATTCCTTTCTATGATACAAATGGAAATATTAGTTCAGACTCACTTATGTCTTGGGAAAATACAACTAAAGTATTAAAAGTTGGAACGGCTGATGCGAAAACGTTAAGTACTTTTGAAATTGTAGCTAGTATTAATTCTACTGTTGCCCAAAACGTATCATTACAAAAAATTGATCTGAGATTTGATAGATCAATGGGTAGTGGGACAGCTTCAAAATTTAAAGGCTTAGACATAGAATTTCAATCATTCCCACTTCAATCTGCTGATCCTTTTGAGTTTGGACGAATTGCTCCTGGAGAAACAGCCATTGGATTGAATGTAGATTTAACTAAGTTAATGGCCTCTTTTTCAAATGAGTCATCAGCTCAGGATTTTAATGGAAATAAATATTCAGCTGTATTTAAAGGCGGTAACGTTGGTGTTGGCACGTTAACTCCAATGGCGGCATTGCACGTTCAAAACGCTAAAGATCTCCCTGCATTTCGTGTAGATGCTGTTTATACAGATGGTGTTTCTGATCAAACAGTTGAGAATGCTTTGTTTGTATCGGATACTGGATTAGTTGGAATAGGTACGAATGCGCCTAGTGCAATGCTTACTTTAGTTCCAAAAAATAGTTCAGTGGCACTTTTAGATGTAAATACTTCAGGGAAGTCTTATATGTATATGAATAGTGGTGGTAACTTAGGTTTAGGAAGAGTGAACCCAAGTTATACATTAGACGTTTCTGGAAATTTCAGAATTGGAAATAATGCAGAATCAGATCTTTTAGTGGTATCAGCTAATGTTGGAATTGGAACATCGAATACAACAGCAAAATTACACGTTAATGGTGGTATGAGAGTGGACACTCAATCACGATCAAATGCCTTAGTTGTTAACTCTAGTACTGGGTATGTTGGGATTAATGACAGTAATCCAGGCATGAGTTTAACAGTTGGTGGTCTTGTTGAAACAGTAAGAGGGACTCCAATAAGTACATTTGCTAAAGATACCGATAGAGGCTTTTTAGCTAGAGACGCTGCTGAACATGCGTTTTTTGGACTAATCCAAGGAGAAGGTACCTCATTTGACACAGTAGTTTCTTGGGGTGCTTCAGACAC
>QFBU01000132.1 GCA_003265975.1 Candidatus Marinamargulisbacteria bacterium SCGC AAA071-K20 | reverse complement strand
TCGTAGGTTTGGTAGTCTGTATTATGTTCTTTTAAATTAAGGTTATATTTTTCACATAATTTAATAGTGGACTTAAGATGATCAAACGAAATTTGTTTGGCGTCGTTTATGGTTTTTGGGAAAATACCTACATTTTCAGTTTCCATTACCTTGGTTCCTGTTTGAGCAACTACAAATGTTGGGGCTTTAATGTTGTTTTTTTTACAGAAGCTTTGTGTTTTTTCTAAGAAATACTCAAATGCGTCTAGATCTTGAGTATAGCCATTTTGTTCTTCAGTTCCTAGTTCGAACTCAATTTCCTTATTATTTTTTCGTGCAAATTGAAAACAATGTTCATATAATTCAAATAAGCGCTCGATGATAACTTCTAAGCTTAACGTTTCGTTTTGAATAGGTACACTAGGGTCAATGTGAATGAAATTAAAATCATTTAGTATGTCAACTTCAAATGACCTTTTTGCAGACTCCATAGCGTCTTTTACTGGCATATTCGCTGTGCTTTCCTTAACACTCTGCCAAGGACCGCCATGGTCACGTGCCATATATATATATGAAGAGTTTTTACTTTTAATATAGTCACTAAATTCTTCTGTTGAAAAGTTCTCAACATATCCTCCTCCAAATTCTTTGGAGTCAATTTGTCGTCTGCTCGCTATAAGTATTTGTGGGATTTTTAATTCTTCAGATATTTCTACAGCTGCATCTATACAGTTTTTGCTCATAGGGCCAGTACAAAGTAATGTTTTACCTTTTTTTAGATGTTTATTGAGTATACTCATGCTTTGCTCCTCTTAACTTTTTTTTTGGATTATATGCTGTGAAAAACTTTTCTAATACATGTAAGGCGGCTTCTGCTACCGCTCTTTCAGATCCTTTTCTTTGAGTTACATAATTGGCTTGAGCCTGTGTGTATGGGTCAGCGTTGTTGGGTGAAATGCTATAGGCGATTTCAGAAAACACATAATGATCAAAAATCCCATCTCCCATATAGATTACATCTTTTGGGGCCCATCTTTCTTTTATCCAGTCAATTCGTTGTGTAGTGCTTACTAAAGAAATAGGGTACCCCATGTCTTCAACTCTTTTCTTACTGATAGGAAAACCTCGTTTATCACCAGAAACAAATTGTACTTCAATGAAGGGGTCTAAAAGTTTTAAAGCATCATTGTCATCCGCTCCAAAAATTTTCATTACTTTGCCCTCTTGAGTATAGTAGAACTTTCCGTCAGTTAGTACCCCGTCAACATCTAAGACAAATGCTTTTACAGTCATAACATAGAACTCTTGAATCCTGCATGTAAGAAAATCATAATAAAGCTAAGCGATGTCGAGAGTATAGTGGTAATAACTAAATTCATAAGTTTTCTGGGTTTGTACGGATGAGTTGGTAAAAAAGGAACGTCTAATACCGTGATAATTTCTTTTTTTGGTGAAAGATTTAATACTTTGTTGAGCTGAGGAATTAACCGGATATACTCAGAAATAACGTCATATGCAAGTTTAGGGCTTTGATTTTCATAAGATAGTTTAAATACATTAAATGCATCTTTTTTTATTTTTACATTTTTATACAAGTTCAGTTTAGATATGACTTCATTTGTTTCTAGTTTTTTGAAATATTTTAATTTTAGATTATTAGAAATACTTTTTTTGATTCTTTTACTGTTTATTAAGGCCACTATATAATTGTTAATGTTTGAATTATTTGAGCCTGTTAAGAGACTTACATTTCTCATGAGGCCACTTTGTGCTGGAGAGTCTGAATTAATAAAAAAAACAGTATGTGTTCGGTATACTTCCGGGCTGAAATGATTGAATAATGAGCAAAGAAAGAGAGATCCTAATATGAAAATAATGATAAAAAACTTGTAAGAAAGAATCGTTCTTAGGTAGTCAATTAGGTTTATTGCATTATCTATTTCACTGCTTTTCATAACGTGTAGAATATCATATTTATAGTGTTCTTTCTATGAATTGTTAGTGGTATTTTTTTACTTAAATTCAGCCCCTTTTAGAGAGGATATAGGCAGTCCAAAATAAAATGTCCGAATTACAAAAAATAACCATGAGAAAAAGCAGGGTAGGTTTGGGATAATGAAGGGATAGAACCATTCAAACTAAGAGAAGACGAGAAGGCAGATCTAAAACGATTTCATAAATCGGTAAGAGACGGAAGTAGTCGAGACAAAATCAAAGCGATATTGATGATGGACAGCGGCTATAGTTATATAGAAATAGCGGTGGTTCTGATACTAGAAGAAAAAACAATCAGAAGATGGAAAGAAAGATATCAGGTACGAAAAAACATCACCGGATATATCTTTATCCCGAAAAATGCAGTTGGAATATGAAGGTGGCCTCTTAGTGTGTTTAAATTCACGTAGATTAAGTACAAACTAAGAACAAAAAAAGAGGCCACAAAAATGATGACAAAAAACGACGAAAAAGTCCACCAAATAAATGGAATTAGGATTGGATTTACAGATAAAAAGCTAACGCCGTATGGCGGGTTTGTTTTGATTGCAAAATACTTTGAAAAGATTGAGTTAAAGACAGCATTGAAAGGGATCATGCCGGTTGTATACACGTCACCAAATAATATAAAGCCAGAGGATAAAATCATTGGATTTATGGCCGTATTACTGGCAGGCGCCAGCCGATTTTCACATATGATGTATCTAGGAAATGCGGATGTGATACGAGATATGTTTGGACTAGAACGGGTTTCATTAGTCGGATCTACGACCACACGTTTTTTCAACAAAATAAGACATATGGGACAAACCAATGATCTATCAGAAAAGTTATGGGAGTACCTCAAGACACTGATATTTTTCAATAAAATAGAGTCCGATTGGCTGAGCTTTGATTCAACAGTGATTACAAGATATGGAGAACAAGAAGGTGCAAATAAAGGATATAACCCCAGTAAAAAAGGACGTGCTAGCCATCATCCATTGTTGGCTTTTTTGAACAAAACTCGACTTGTTTTAACGATTTGGAATCGATCAGGAGACGTCTCTTCAGCTAGTAATATTAACGCTTTCTTTGAGAGTGCATATGCTAGGATTCAGGGCTTAATTAATATTGAAGGGGTATTAGCTGACTCAGGTTTTTACCTGGAATCATTGATCACTTTATTAGAGTCTAAAAAT
>QFBU01000131.1 GCA_003265975.1 Candidatus Marinamargulisbacteria bacterium SCGC AAA071-K20 | reverse complement strand
TCATGGGCCAGAAGGATTGCAAACCATCGCCACTAAAGTACATACATTAACGGCTATTTTATATAATGGTCTATCAAATGCCGGACTTAAAGTTCGCCACCAAAGTTTTTTTGACACCCTTAGTATCAACTTAACTGCTGAAGAAAAAGAAAAAGTAGAACGAAGTGCGCTTTCTAAGAAAATGAACCTATGGTACACCTCATTTGGCGCTCAGATTTCTATTGATGAAACTACTTCAGAGGACGACATCTTAAATTTAATTAATTTATTCACTTTAGCACTCGTCAAAACTGATAACAGTAGAGAATACAAAGACTTAAACTACATTACTTCGGCGCTTTCAAGAGAAAGTAAGTTTTTAGAAAATAAAGAATTCTCACTTTACCGAACCGAAACAGAAATGATGCGTTATATTAAAAGCTTAGAAAACAAAGACCTCTCTTTGTGCCACAGTATGATTGCACTTGGATCATGTACTATGAAACTAAACCCAGCCTCAACAATGTATCCAGTGTCATTACCACAATTTGCTAATCTCCATCCTTTTTCGCCTAAAGCACAAACAAAAGGGTATTTAAAAATGCTTGAAGAATTCAGCACAATATTATGCGAAATCACACAATTTGCTGCATTTTCTTTTCAACCCAACTCAGGTGCTCAAGGTGAATACGCAGGACTTTTAACAATAAAGAACTATTTTGAGCAAACAGGTCAGTCGCATAGAAACATTACACTAGTACCCATGTCCGCTCACGGAACCAACCCGGCAAGTGCGGTGATGGCTGGAATGAAAGTAGTGGCCATTAAGTGTGACACTGAAGGTAATATTGATATGTCTGATCTAGACAGTAAAATTGAAAAGAATAAAGACAACCTTGCAGCCATTATGATTACCTACCCGTCTACTCACGGTGTATTTGAAACGACTATCACTGATATCTGCAAAAAAATCCATGAGGCTGGCGGCCAAGTATATATGGACGGAGCCAATATGAACGCACAAGTAGGCTTAACAAGTCCTGGCTTTATAGGTGCCGATGTCTGCCATTTAAACTTACATAAAACATTTAGTATCCCTCACGGTGGAGGCGGTCCAGGAATGGGACCTATCGGAGTCGCTGAACATTTAGCACCTCACCTCCCACAACACAGCTTTACAGACAAAGACGGTATTAATGGATCGGTATCATCAGCACCATACGGAAGTCCGAGTATCATTTTAATTTCTTATGGCTATGTGAAGTTATTAGGTAAAAGTGGGATACGCAACGCCACAAAAGCAGCTATATTTAATGCTAATTATATTAAAGCCAGACTGGAAGAGACATACACCGTACTATTTAAAGGCGACGGCGGGCATGTAGCTCACGAACTTATTATCGACTTTAGAGAATTTAAAAAATCGGCTGGCGTTGAAGTAGAAGATATCGCTAAACGTTTAATGGATTATGGCTTTCATGCCCCTACCATCTCTTGGCCAGTTCCTGGAACTATCATGATTGAACCCACCGAAAGTGAAAGTAAATCTGAATTAGATTATTTTTGTGATGCATTACTTGAAATTCACAAAGAAATTAAAGAAATTGAGTCCGGAGCCGCTGACAAAGACAATAACGTCTTAAAAAATGCACCGCACACCTTAGCCGAACTAAGCGCAGATACATGGGTTCAACCTTATACAAGAAGCAAAGCGGCCTATCCATTAGACTTTGTTAGAACAAGAAAGTTTTGGCCAAGTGTTGCAAGGATAGATCAAGCCTACGGTGATCGAAATTTAGTATGCTCATGTACAGTAGAACTTGAGCTTGCCTAAAAAACGTTTAGAATGACTATATAAAGGGAACAAAAGGGGCTATATGATTATCATTAATTTTAAAGCTAAGATTATAGCCGTTTTTTTGTGCCTATCACTTGCCGGTTTATTAGGTTGTGGGTCAGTACTAAATGACACTGATAAAACCTTAGATGCTGGGAAAAACACCTTAGATTTTGTTGATGATTCAGCTACTACAGAAGCACAGTGGAAGGCCATAGGGGAATACTTCGACGATACAATTTACGACAAAGTAACCAATAAATTTAGTACCCCCATTGATGAAGATGGGAATAACCAAGTTGTTATTTTATTCTTCACAATGTCCAATGACAGTTTAGGCGGATACTTTTGGTCTGGCGACTTTTTCTCTAACGAAACTGGGTCAAACCAAATGGAAATTTTATACATAAACAGAACTCACTTTAATTTAGCATTAGATACTATTTCTCATGAGTTTGAACATTTAGTAAATGCATCCGAACGATTAAGAATTGCACAAAATACGGACACAGAGTTTGCACAACAATCGACTTGGATAGACGAAGGATTAGCCGAATCTGCTGCACATTTAGTAAAAAACGAAATACTTTCAGAACATGTCACTAACTTTAACAACGGTTCACTTAGAAACGGAATTCCCTTACTAAAATGGAATGGTAATTTCCACGATTACACGCAGTCATATCTTTTCTTTCAGTATATTAAAAACCAAGCAAGTAGTGGTGATGCTATTTTCAAAAGCATTATAGAAGATACAAATGCCGACTACCGTGCCGTAGAAGGAGTGGTCACCCCTCTTAACGCTGGATTTTCTAACTTCGATGATATTTTGTCTAGCTATTCACTTGCAAACTTAGCAAGACAGTCTACTGGGCTATATGGCTACAAAGACGAGATGTCTTTATTTGGTCTAAACCTCCCCTACGACCCGACTAACAATCCGTCTCTTTATTCAGGAGGCATCCTATACAAGTACCCATCAGAAAGTGACCTTAACTCCTTTTTGCCTTCAGGAGCTGGAAGTAACATCCACTTTTATAGGGTTAATCAATCTAGTACAGCTAATGCACAACTTACAGACATTACCATTGCTGGTTTTGACCAAAAAGCCTTAGTTATAGTGAACCATAATACCAATAAAGACGGAGCTGGTGAGTCTATTGGAACACTTCCAGATTCAAGCTTTCCGTCTGGAAGAATGGTTCCTGGTAAAAGCGATACTTCCTTTGTAAAGTGTGCAAGCTTTGCCGTACAAGAATTAGGCGAGATGCTTAGACTGATTTCGCCTTCAAAAGACGTTGAAGAGCCATCAGAATTATCCTATCAAACACTCACTCATACCTTTAAC
>QFBU01000130.1 GCA_003265975.1 Candidatus Marinamargulisbacteria bacterium SCGC AAA071-K20 | reverse complement strand
CTAAAAATAAGCCTTTTACTCGCCCTTTTCACACTAACAATCATAGTATCGTTATTAACATCACCAAAAATAAGCAATCCATTCAAAGCAAGTTCAACCTCTGATTTTTTAAACCAAAACAATCACGTAGGAGTCATCGAACTGTTTGGACCGATCGCGTTTTCATCCTCGTCGACGATGCTTTCCAAACTAGGTGCCGAAAACATACTCCAACAAATTGAAGACATGGAAAATGACGACCGAATAAATGCCTTAATACTAAGAATTAATAGTCCGGGAGGCACAGTGGGCGCGTCACAAGAAATTTTTGAACGACTCAAACGATTTAAAGCCAAAAAAGATGTTCCTATCATCGCTTCAATCGGAGACATTGGCGCGTCTGGAGCCTATTACGCAGCACTTTCAGCCGACACCATTTTTGCAAATCCAGGTAGTTTAGTAGGCAGCATTGGTGTAATTATGGGTAATGTAAACTTTACAAACCTCATCGAAAAACACGGAGTTAGATTTGACGTTTATAAAAGCGGACAATACAAAGACACACTGTCTAGTTGGCGAGATCCGTCAGACCGAGAAAAACGCCTATTACAAAACGTAGTAGACAATGTTCATAGCCAATTTGAAACAGCTGTCATTAACAATAGAAATTTAAATAAAAAACAGGCAAAGTCACTCGCACAAGGTCAAATTTTCACAGGGGAACAAGCCCACCAAAAAAACTTAATAGACGAATTAGGCACGTTTGAAGATTCATTATACTTTGCTGCCAAATTATTAGGGTCCAACGAAAGACCCACAATCGTATCTAAATCAACATCAAGCGTATACGACATATTCAGTTTTTGGGAAGAACAACTTGGCGGTAAAATGTCAGGCATGTTTTTTACACCTCAAATTCTTAAAGTTCAGTGATACTCTCTCAACTTTACGGGTTTATCACTCAACCCAAAAGATATATAGCTATTCACAGTGGATTTAGACCAACGCCCCTATGCTTTTTAAGCCTATTACTAGCCGCATCTGCCATTTTAACCGAGACCAACCGACTCTCCTTAAATCCAATAATCATTTTAATCCTAGCGACACTAATCTACACTTTTTTCATTTTTGTACAAAGCATTGTAACCGACTTTTTCGCACAATTTTTTAAATTTAAAGCCAACAGCTATCGACTCTTTTTGTGGTTAGGAATTAGCCTCTTACCACTGTCATTAAATATGCCACTTAATATTTTAAGTGCACGCTTACCAAACTCATTTTCTTTATTATGGGACCTAGCCACGCTAGCCATAGTGATGTCGGTCGTTTACTTACAAATTCAAAGTATTAAAGCTATTTATGATTGTACTACTAAACGAAGCATCGTCATGTACATCATGCCCGCCATTGTCTTTCTAGGATTTATATCACTTTTTATCATCCTCATTACTGGTTTAGCCACACTTTTTAGACTACACTAAACCACTATGTACAGAATTGGACACGGCGTTGACTATCATAGGTTTGCAGACAACAGAGACCTCATTTTAGGTGGCGTAACTATTCCCTACGAAAAAGGCTTACTTGGACACAGCGATGCTGACATTCTCACCCATACTATTATGGATGCCTTACTCGGCGCCTTAGCGCTAGGCTCCATCGGAGACCATTTTCCAGATACTGATCCCAAATTCAAAGGTGCAGACAGTATGGCTTTACTCGACCATGTGTACAGTCTAATTACTGAAAAAGGATATCAAATAGTAAATATTGACTCTGTATTAATTGCCCAAGAACCCAAACTTCAAGCTCATATTTCAAGTATCCAAGCCTCGTTAGCAAAGCGACTCAATTTAACGACTAATGATGTAGGGGTAAAAGCCACAACAACAGAAAAAATGGGCCCTGAAGGACGACTCGAAGGAATGTCATGCCAGGCAAGTGTTCTGCTTAAAAAATCGTGATCGCCTCGCCAGACAATCCCAAAATAAAACATATCCAAAAACTTCTATCTAAACCAAAATTTAGAAAAGAAACCCGAGAGTACATCGTTGAAAGCAGTCATCACTTAAACGATATTTTAGAAACCTCTCCACGTGATATTCAGTATCTACTCTACACAACACTTTCAAACGAACTTACAGAGACTCTAAACAACGAGTCGATTTCATACTTCGAAATTTCTGACTCACTATTAAAAAAATGTACCGACGTAAAACAATCATCTGGACTAATTGCAGTAGTACACTATCCAGTTCAATCGTCAGGTCCGCTAAACACATCGGCATTTTATTTAGACAAAATATCTAACCCAAGAAATCTCGGTGCGGTCATTAGAAACTCAGCTGCTTTTGGGCTTACAACCCTCTACATTAGCCCTGAAAGCGTAGATCCTTTCCATCCTGAATCAGTGAGAGCGTCTGCAGGAACATTGAATAAAGTACGCGTTATAGAGGCCTCCCTTGAAGAGGTCATCAAAGAAAACCCCACAATAGAAGTGCTCTGTTTGGACAGTAACGCCACACAAGTACTAAATCAGGCGTCTCTGAGCACCCCTCACTTAATTATTTTAGGATCCGAAAATGGATTTTCAAGCTCCACACTCAAGTTATCTAAACTTAACTCTTACAAAATCCCTCTACAAAACAATGTAGATTCTTTAAACCTAGCCGTAACATCTGGAATAATTGGTAATTTTATACAGCTTTCTAAGCCAGACTCGTAATTTTAAAAGTTGTGAGGCAAGGCCCATACGTTTATAATTACTGTAAATATGGGAATAACCCTCATAAATAGGGCTAGTTTTAAAGGAGAACCTATGGTAAATGCAGCAGGCGCCGCGGGAATAACACCAGGCCAACAAACACAAACAGTTAATAACGCTCAAGATCTTATAAATGCCATCGTTGAGAGTAAAGACCAAATGCAAGACGCCTTGCAAGATCTTTCTCAAGAAATGAAGGCCCCGTCTACGTCTAAAGAGTTAGGGCAAACGTCACAAACAGGAACAACTGGTAACGCTCAAGAAAACCAGCAAGTACCAGGCGGTACGTTCTTACCAGAAGACGTTCCAAAAGAGTTGTCCAACGAAGCCGCTTCCGCTTTTGCAGCAGCCGTACAAGGCGATGACGAAGTAGAAAAGAAACGAAAAAAGAAAAAATTTGAAGAAAAGCTTGAGATGCTGGCTAAACT
>QFBU01000013.1 GCA_003265975.1 Candidatus Marinamargulisbacteria bacterium SCGC AAA071-K20 | reverse complement strand
CAAACAAGTTCGGCAACTACACGACAACTCAAGATGTTTGATCAGTATTCAAAGTTAATGACGGATCTTTTAGATACGATTGACTCGGAGAGGACGAAACCTAACATAGCAAAAATTATTCAAGACAAACTCATAGATCTTTTAGAAGTAGTACAAGGCGATCTTACTGAAAAAACACTCTATGGGTCGTCTTTTACTTATAAAAGCGAAAAGAGCGACGAAAGCTCTAGCGGACAAGTTCACTTATTACGTATATATGGCGGTTTATTAAGAGACCTTGAAGTAGAAACTAGCGCCCTAAATACTCAAGTAAGCGTAGCTTTAAAAAGACAAGAACGACTAGCCGCAGGGACAGTATTAAGTGTTAAAAGCGAACTCGAGAAAGTACTGAATAAGTATAGAGGATTTAAGGTTGTTATTTCGGCTTTGAATAATAAACATGTAGCGGCAGTTCCGGCGCCGGCGGCTGTGGATGGTGCAGCAGCAGCAGCAGACACACCTGCAAAATGGGAAGCTGTAGCTGATGATGACGCTTGTAAAGTTAGAGAGCATTTAGAAAAAACTATAGAGGCTATGTTTACAGACCCTGCTATAAAAAGCCATTTAAGTTCGTCGGATGTTAAAGATATTGCTGAAAAAATTAATGCCGCTATTTTAGCTGATGCTGACTATGTAGGTGTTGGCCAAGATCAGCTTGAGAAAAAAATATTATTACTAATAGATAAAACTGCCGAGAAATTGGGGGTGGCTACTAGGCTCACTCCAGATGCCTGTAAATTAACTGTAACCAAAGCCTTTATGAAGGCCTATGTTAAAGAATTGCCGCGGGGAAGAGTTGTTTTTACTGAAGAAAGTAATAAATTTAGAATAACCGCAGATGGAGCTGGACTAAAATTCCATCAAGATGCATTAAGCAAGGCCTTTGAAAGCATTGCGGCAGTTGATGGTCTACTCCCCACATTAAACCGACTATTAACCTCAAATTCAAATGCCGATGGAGTAACTGTTGATTTGAACGCCGCTCCCTTCAAAGATTCAGCAGCCCTAAAAGACGCTTACGAAGGTAGATTAAAAGAATTATTTGGAAAACAGAATCATGATACTCTAGCGTCGCATGAAGCTCTAGACGCCCACATACACAAACGCCTAACAATTAAGGCAAACGATGTACTTAATGCCACTAGCAAATCCGAAAAATTTAGCACATACCTAAAAAACACAATACAAAATATAACCAGTTACAATGAACCAAGAATGACGCCTCCAGACAGAGACAGAGCCATACAACAATTAGAAAAATTATGGGAAGGCGATGGAGATGACAATATTGCAGCTAACTTTTCACTATCACTCCCTAAACTTTTAGAGCTTTTAAGTAGTAAAGCTGGAACAGCCCGCTCCGTCGAGATGGAAAAAATATCAACACGTATTTTAGAATTTCTTTGTACAAACAAGATCATTAAAAACTCAGGAGACACGATGTTCAAGTCAATTCTACAAGACCTGAGAGAAAACCTTCTAACTCATTCTATGAGACTAAATATTATCCAAACGGTACTCGCAGACACTAAGGCAAATGTCGTTGGGGACTTTTCATCTATTAC
The DNA here is from genome assembly GCA_003265975.1 of Candidatus Marinamargulisbacteria bacterium SCGC AAA071-K20. GTDB lineage: Bacteria > Margulisbacteria > Marinamargulisbacteria > AAA071-K20 > AAA071-K20. Next base: position 26,711 of record QFBU01000013.1, on the reverse strand, counting down.
TATAGAAGATTTTGAAAAAATAGTAGAAGCCGAATATAGAGCTCAACGCAGTAACCCTCTTCCTAGCGCATACAAGTTTGTAAGTATGAGAAAACAAGCGGTACTCACCGTGGCAAAGTTAGCGCTGCAAGGTGGAGACAATGACCCCCCTGATGGATTGTACAAAGAATTTGAAGACATGGTGGACGATTTTAACTTAGTAGAGATAGCCGCTATTGAAACAATGTTTCAAAAACGTGTTGGAGCAGCTGGAGCAGCTGGAGCAGCTGGAGCAGTAATTGCAAACATGACCGCTTTTGTAGCTGCTATTCCGGTGGCTATAGGAGATGGGGATGGACTTGCAGGCACAGACGCCATTAAAGACAGCATACTTCAAACAATAGAAGTAAGGGCTGCATTAACCGTTCTAAAAACCTCCGGCAATATTGAGTATGCAGGCTTTACAGAAACAGCTGCGCAGTTCTTTTCAAGACCCGATATTTTATCGGCCTTAAAAGGCTTACCTATAGAAGATCTGACATACATTAAGGACAATGACGCCTCATTTAGAGGCAAGTCAATCCATGAGGTATTAACTACGTTATCAACAAATTTACCAGGTGGAGTTGCTCTCGGTTCCCCACAAGAAACTTTTCTAAAATCAATAAACACAGAGTTATCAAAAGTAGTAACACAAGTTCAACGAACCACTCTACCGGCAACCGTAGGGGGTTTAATAGCCCTGTTACCAGTAGACGACAAAGCCAAAAAATTCATAGAAAACATGCTCCTAACTCTAACAGCAAACACTATAGACGCACACGACAACTGCAAACACTTTAAAGCCTTAGAATTATTACAACTATATGACGATTTAGGAAAAGAGCTTGGTAGAGGCGTCGCTACTTCTGTAGAACAATTAGTAACACTACTAAATAACGCAGATCTCGAAGCGGCAGCTGTCGATCTTTTCCCAGGAGTAGGAGTAGCAGCGGGTCCCCCAGTAGCTGGCGACAGAAACCTAGTACAATCAATTACCAAAAAAGCTATCTTTGGCTTAGTTTTTAATCCAAGAAGTGGCATATACACAGAGTTTTTAGGGGACAATACTCAAACAGTACTAGCCGCAAAAATAGAGGCTCTAATCAAACCGCTAGATCCAGCCAAAAAAGATGCCTTACTAGCACTAATAATAAACAATCAAGCCAGGTTTTCAGACGATCCCCGAAAAGCAATGAGCCAATTAAGTGGAGTCATTGCTCATGTTGCCGATAATGCAGTCGCCACGGCGCTTCCAGATCCTTTACTAGAAACAAACTCGTTAAGAGATGCTTGTATTGCCGATGTGCGTGCGGAGCTCATTAGACTTTCTCCAAACACAACAGACGGCGGCCTCGAGCGTATCACAGGCATACCTGCTGTAGATCAAGCACTTACTTCCTACCTCGAAAACCTAAACCCAAAACAATGGGCCATGATTAAATTGCTGGACTTAGAAGCAGGCTCTTCATTAATAGCCTTAGACGAGGCATTAGTAGCACAAAACTTACCTAGTTTATTTGCCCGAATAGTTGTCCAAAACGACGCCTCAATAAAACCCGAAGACAAAGCAATAGCGGCTGAAGTCCTTCAAAGAGCTCTCTACGGAAAAAACAAATCCGGTCGCCCTATAGTAAGAAATATAGACTTAAAAACGCATCAGGATTTTAAAACTACAGCTGTACTGACTTCTTTTTTAAATAAAACAGACCCATTCACTGAGGGTTCTTCTGTAGAGTTTTTGGCAGTAGTTACAGGCAGACCTCTTGCTGCGGCCGACAGGGCAAACTCAATTAAAGAGGCGAAACAGATTTGGGATAGTTTAGAAGTAGAGCTTAGAAGTCATACAGCGGTTAAAGATACTTTCAATAGAGTATTTACTATAAGTTTAAAGTCTAATTCAAATCCAAACGCGGAAGCTATACGAGTTGCCATCGACAAAGCGGTCACTTTTGTATTTAAGCAAGACCACGCAGGCTCACACCTATTGAAACAAAGATTAGTAGATCAATTAACGAACTTTGAGGTTTGGCTTAAAGCCCAAGAAGACCCAGAAGCCATAGATCATAAGGAATTAATTCGACAAATTATTCACACTTTTGATGGCGTGACCCAAAACCCAGGTGAGTTCTTCTCGATACTATTTGACAATAGTCTTTTAGAACGACATACGGCCGGGATCCAAGAAAAACAAGGCGGCTTACCAAGAACAAGAAAAACTGTTTTATCGGAGCTTATGAAAACGCTTCTAGCACGCGGAACATTTTCTGAGAGAGAGACTCAGTTTACAGATCTTCTTTTACAAATGACTCGTCACAAGGTTCATGACTTTAATTTAAGAGCTATCCCCAGGGAGATGGCGATAGGTAACCTGGCATATAGTCAATTAATGACTGACTATAATAAACAAATTCAAACCGAGTTAAAACAACTGGCAATAAACTTTAATAAAGTTCTACGTGAGGATAATGTTCCTGTTGATATATCTAAATACGTTTTCGGTTTCTTCCCTCACACATTTAGCCTTAAACCAAATGCATCACTAGAGGCTATTTCAGAAGCAATAGAAACATTAACTAACAAACTAAATGACACTTTAACCGTTACAGAAAAAGAAAAAGTTAAAGAATTATTACAAACAGCTATTGCAATGTTTAATATGTTCGACCAGTCGGTTCACGTCGACCAAGTGGGTGGCTTAAAACGGGTTATAGAAGAACGTAGTAATTTAAAGGCTAACCACGCTAAAGCGCTTATTGCAGCAGATAGTATTGTTGATGGAAGCGCTGAACTAAATTCACTCACTATAGCCCAATTCAAGGAAGTATTAAGGAAAGTAATTGCCGCAGCGAATGCCCCCCTTGGTGATAACCCAACGAATGAGAAAAAAGAATTACATATTTTTGCCACACAATTTAAAGGAATACTTATTCAATTGGGTGTAGTTAACACCGCCGGTGATTTTGTACTACCATACAGCGAAGGTTCACCTCAACCTGACCGTGCTTTTAAAGCCGTGATGGTGCGTATGGGCAAAAAATCTAGAGAGTCATTTAATGCGATTTATGCTTCTTTTGGAGCTGGAGCTGGAAGAGGCCTAAAAGACTTAAACGCAGCAGAACTAAGTACATTAAAAAGTAATCTTACAAAAGCCTATCAAGGCGTACTAAGCAACACCTTTTTACTACGTGAAGCTGTCTTAAAAAAATACAAGGATATTATAACTGCGGTGCGTGAAAACCCAGGGGTTAGCACTTCTCATTTATTACAATCAGTGTTTGGTGGATTAGAACAAAAAAATGGTAAAGACCGCTTCATAGACCCATCATTTTATACAAGCCCAAAAGACCTCACTCAATTATTTCATGGATTGTCTAACGCGTTACTTGAGGTACAAATTCCTCACTCAGTTTTTGTAGAGTCAGACCGCGTTCACAACACGCATTTAAAAGAAGATCCTTTTGAAGTATTCGCCCTTCCTAAGTTAGTGGGCGGCGATACAGACATACCTCACAAGGCTGAAATTAAAGAAGTAGATGATCTAACTGGGTACAACATTAATGCAGACAGCGGACCTTTCTTTTTAGTAACGTATGCGCATAAACAATACGTCATGATGGAACGTGTTGGTGACACCGGTAAGGAATTAATTAATACTTTAGGATCTAGTGGAGGGGAGCCCACTTGGGTTCGTATTCCTATAAGTGTTTTTACAGAGCATATAAAAACCCATCCCACATTATTAGGGAGCGGTCATGACCGTGACTTTGTTGACGACGCTGGAACTAGAGAGAGTTTTAGATTAACTCAAACGGCAAATAGTGAAGGGCCCTCTGCTGTATCGGGTAGAGTATCTACAGCCGAAGCTAATGAGATACTAGTTGGAAATGGTGAAGAGAATGCTTATGACTTTATTATTTCTCAAGGGGTAAGAGCTGATTGGAATATGGGGGCTCAGCTCAGGGGGGAGGCCCAGCTTAGCAATTGGTATTTACATAAAGAAGTTGGTCGTCTAATAGAAGCCAATACTATGCTTGTTACTAGTACCCATTCAGACGGCACTCCATATGGAGACTTAAGCACTGCAATTGAAACTGCCTATAATGCAACTCAAGGTGTTAATAGTTTTCATACTGCAATAACTACTGTACCACCAGCAAGTGCACAAGGTAGCTTTCTAAAAGCAGGAGATTCTGTCTCAACAAATTTTACAGCTGATGTGTTTCTATTGGGCGTCGCTAACACTAGTGCCGGAACACTTCAAACAGTAGTAGTACCAGAACTAAACGGCCGACAACCAACCGTAAAAGAAACAGCCATCTATATAAAAGTACTACTAGATATACTTAAAAAAGCTAGCGATAAAGGTACACAAAACCTCGTCCTTCCAAAACTAGGAGATTGGCCAGAAGACCTTGCCCGAGATTTAACTCAAAAGGCTTTAATTTATGCGTCAAAACATCCAGGAAAGTTTCCTACTTTTCCTAGGAATGTTCGTCTTGTAGGATTTACGAACCCCCTCCAAAAAGTAGAAGCAATAAAAGCAGACGACCTAAGAACAATTGGGGCAGGAACAGTAGCCGATCCCGGCAGACTGTCTGTAGTAAGCTCCACTTCATTAAAAAGAGACATCTATCACAGAAAGGATGATTTTGAAAAGCAAATACATGCCGCTGTTGCACAAAGAGCCGACAAACCAAGCTCTACAACACGAGTAACGTTAGATGGCGCAGGATTTTCAGAATTAGATTATGTTCAAGCCGATATTGCTGAGAATAACACCAGTGTATTGATGAGTTTGTTTGGCAAGTGTAATACCGCACATAGTCTCCATTTACCTATAGCAGATGTTGATGCCAAAAGAACCGTTTTAAAAGAAGTGTCTAATGATATTGTAAGTTTAGCGTCTCTTTCTGACGATGACCTGCTAGACACATTAGGCACAGACGAGGCAGTAACCGCATTCAAAACAAACTTATCTGCCGCGTTAGTAGCCTATAATATTGTTGTGAATCTCGAAACAGATTCTTCTGAAAAAATACAAGCCAGCTTAGAAGCGTTCAAAGCAAAATTCAATTCCACAACGACTGAAAGAGTAGGTTTGAAACTTGAAGACATGGTACTCATCGCCTCACTGTACAAGCTCCCAATACATATTATTGGAAGAGAGGCTGTAGACAGCGAAATAAAAGAATTATACAAACCAGTGGCGTCAGGTTCAGCCATCACCCATTTACTTATGGAGCCAAAATCAGTTCGAGCACCAGACGGTACTGACGAACTAAGAATGATATTTTCGGTATTAGTACCAGACGCAGCTGTTGCAGTTGCGGCCCCAGCCCCAGTAGCAGTTGACGTCCCAGTTGCAGAGCGATCAAGAGCCGACGCTGTAGTGAGTGTAAATTCACATTCAGCAGCAAATCCAGTTACTGCGAGAACAAGAGTAGCGTCATTATTTAGCTCCAATCAATTTGATGGCTCAACAGAAGCAAATGGAGTAGCCCAACATGTAAAAAACGTATTACTAGGGATGATAAATGCGTCTCACAAAAGAAGTGGCCACAGTAAAGCCGAGTTGGATGGCGCCACAGACATTCAAGGACTACTGAACGAACTAATAAGAAAATGTACAGAAAACGGGTTACCAATTAGTCACGCCGTAAAATTAAGAGTAGAGGTCATAGCCTTTTTAAAAAATACATTTGATATTGATCTAAATTCTGAGTCCTTAAGAGCACACGTAACAGCCACCATTCCAGAAAGGGCATTATTTTTAGAACCAGGATTTGACTTAAACCCTCCTGCACCTGCAAACATGCACATAAGAGCAGCGCTTACACAGCAAAAAGAGTTAATAAGGGCGCTCGTGAAGAAAATTTCATCTAAAGAGGCATGGCGCCAAGTGACTACAGCAGACAAGCAAAGTTACTTTGACGAACTAGAAACAATGATTGCCTTTTTAGAAAAAGGCGAGGTTGAGGCTGTTTTTACAGGCACATTTGGCGACAGACGTACCCACTTAATGAAGAACTTAGTAAAACTTTCAGAAGAACTTCACAAAGATATTAAAGTAAGTGAAGACGCCCAACAATGGTTTCAAGCCGGGCTTGAAGGCTTGGGCGTAATTGCAACAGCGACAATGGATGGTAGAGTTATTACTAATAGACCAGATCCAGCCGCACCAGCAGGCAATCCAATCCAATTAACCGTTACCGAAAGAGATAGAGCCGTGGTGGCTTCTAAAACCATGATATCGGCGGAAGGAAGCGCCGCAGAATTAGCCGACAGTATGGTAGACATGGAGCTGTCAGGCGAGATTGCAGTAAGCGACCTAGATGCAAGATTAAGACAAGCACATTCAAGACCGCCATTTGCGAAGCTATTAAGCGCATTAATACCTACACCTACAAGAGACATAAGTAACTTAGTTGAACTTCTAAAAGACCTTAAATCTAATGTAGGAAAATCATCATTTGAAACTAAACGACATGAGGCACTTATTGAACTAAAAGAGATTATAAGGTTGCAAAACGTCGATGACGCTGAACCTCTTGTAAGTGATAAAGCCGCGCAACAACTACGATCGTTAAAAAGACTGTTAACAGATGCAGTACTAATCAATCAGTCTACAGCCGTGGTAAGTGGCAACGAATTAATGGTAGCCAATAAAGGACATCAGGAAGTGTTTCTTGCTACTGTAGATACAGAAGGTAATGTTGTTTTAAAAGCAATGGCCCCTACCGACGGTGACAAAGACTCATTTGCACGAACAACATTAGATACATCTGGAAAAACTAACTTTTTATTAATGGGCTCAATGTTTTGTGATGCCAGCGGAGGTCCTCGAAGCGTAGACATCGGTGGAGTAGAAGTATTTCTTACTCCAAACATAATGATTAAACTCATTCACGACTGGAATGAAAATAATGAAGGGAAGAGCTTACCAGAGTATTTGGCATCCAGAATTAAAAACCCAAATCCAGATGATGCGGATGAGCCGTACAGCGAAACAGTAATCACACTTAAACCCGGAAAAAACGCCGTTTATACCCATTTTTCAGGACCCACGGCAGACACGTTTAAAACCGACATGACCTTTAAGGTACATAAAGACCATGTAGAAGCGGCATTTACTGATGTTGCTGCTGAATCGCAATCACTGCTTACTGTTTTAGAACAAGCCGTTGGAGACATTAATTTACTTAAACACAGCGCTGGACAAGGGGTAGAACCTACAGATCTAGAGGTAGCACAAAAATTAACAGGCCACACACCGTTAAGAAGGGGCGACACCTGGGCGACACCAACAGCCACGTTACTAAAGCAATTTACCACTCAACTAAACGACCCAAGAGTTACCCGTCTTATTGCAAGGGACCCAAGTGCCCTAAATGATCCGCTAGTAAAAGCGTTATTCCCTAGAGAACTTAACGCGCTTTTACAAGCGTTTCATACGCTTGACTTAGACATTGAGAAGGTAAAGTCACTTGCAAATGCATTATTTAGCGCACACCCCGAATTTAAAACAGACTCCGCTCATTTATTAAGCGCACCAAGACTAGAAGCCGTATTAGCCAAAGTACAACTTGAAAAAGCAACTACACCAGACCAAAGAAGAGAGATTTTAACGGCAGCTTTTAAAGATAGACTTCAAGATGGATATGATGCGGGTGGAGCACCACAATATTTAAATGCTGCGTACGTAGCCAATATTGTTAATAAAACATTGGCACTCGCAGAGCCATTTCAAGCGGAGCTACTAAGCAGTACCATCAACCCACTTCAAGGTGTATTTGACCAAGTAGAGGGTGGGAAAAGTCGTTTTGATAGTTGTGTTGCTATGATTGTTAAGCATTGTGCAAAGGTAAAAACGTCTACACGTCTGGTAGGTGCCTCCTTTACCAGATATGAACTTAAAGGCAAATATCACGCCATTATGCACACCACGTTAGAGGCCTTTTTTCCTCAGCAAAAATTCCCAGAACATATTCGTAGAGTCATTTTTAGTGAGTTAAAAAATAAAGGCGATTTATTTGAAAAAACAGAAATAATGCCACCACACACCCCTTACTCTACTTTAGGTCACAGCTCTGACAGGATTCCTTTGTCGGAAATAATTAATATGTTTAATGATCCATTATTAGGCGGACCTGTCGACCTCGACGGAGAAAATTTTACAGCCACGCACTTAGAGGGTCTACTGACCGACCTAAAAAAAGATGGCGTAATTGCTTTTGACGAACCACTTGTTTTACCAGGGGATGGAGCCGGTGCTCAGCATTGTAATAGATTTTTTCACAATGCAAGACCTGCTGCCGACTGGAACAACCCCCGCTATACCGGAGTCGGAGTAGAAAGCGCAGAAGTAAATGCCTATATAAACACGCTACCAACCCAGCTACCTAAAGACTTAAGCGCCAGTCAAAAACAATACATAAACCAACTATTTCACGAGTTTTCACGCATTGCTGGTATGGGGGAACATGCCGGGGTTGTCATCGATCGATTTAAATTACAATTAAAGACCGCTGACTTTAAAGGCGTACCTGACCAAAATCTTAAAGATATTCTTTTGTCTTTAAAAGATGTTAAAAATATGGCTGGTTTTACGCTAGTTCATGGAGGCTCTGTATTTGATCTTAGTCCAGCAGCCGCTGCCGAAGAATGGAATAACCTTGTAGACGCTATTTTTAAAAAAGCAGGCATTCCAACCTTGGCAAGAGCAATAGACGATGTAAAAACTGATATTATGACCTTAATAAGTAATGCTGGGGCAACACCATTTCACGCAATTTTTTCTGCCGCGGCTGCTGGAAGAGTAAATGGAGAAATACCAGACAGCGAATTACAAAAAGTTCTTTCAAAAGCCATAGACAAAATGATTGAGGTCATAAGAGAAAATCCTATGTTAGACTTTGGAGATTTTGCACCCCCGTATACATTAGCTAGCTTGTTAAATTTTGCAACTGAAAATACCACAGGTATGGCCAGTGAAAACCCACTATTTCAAAAAGGAAATAACGCCTTAGCAGCCTTTCTTAACGAAGTGCTTTCTGCAGAAATTGATGACCCTGCTGGACCTCCCGCCGTCGATTTAAAAATCACACTAAACCATGCCAATTTAGGTGCCTTAAGTGCCCATTTCGCAGCAACAATTACAGCTCAAAAAGCAGTACTTACCGACAAACTAGTTAATGGTTTTCCTGAAGGACAAAAAGAAATAGCACGCGCTTATATAAATTATGGCTTATCAAAAATAAATTCCGTTTTACCACTACCGCACGGAATCGCCGCGCCAACCGACTCTGCCGGGCAAGTAGCCTTTTTTACTGATGTCATACAAAGTGCAGAAATAGCGGCCTTGTTAGAGAAAATAGATAGAGGGGACTCTATAAGCTTAGCAGAAGTTGAAGCTGCATTTAATGTAACTAAGCCAGGACTTGGTTTTGGTGTCGCGGATAACAATCTTGCAGCGTTTAGAGCTGCAGACGCTGCGGCTAGAGGCCTTCATACTGCTGCAGTTGAGGGAGGAAACTCTAAAGCTAAGATCGCTGCAATTGCTCAAAAAGCCGCAGCAATCGAAGGTATAGTTAATGCAGGTGGGCGACCCAGGTTAGACGCTTTAATCGCTACTGCCCCAGCTGCCGCTGCCGCTGCCCTTGCTGCCGCTGCCGCTATTGCCACTGCCGCTGCGCTTGCTGCCACTACCGCTGCCGCTACCCCAGCTGACATAGCCGCTGCCGCTACTGACACTGCCGCTGCGCTTGCTGCCACCAAAGCCGCCGAATCCCTTACCAAACTTGCAGCTAACGCACAAGAATTTATAGATAAACTAGCAGATGCAGATGCAGCAATAACAGCAGCAGGAGCAGGAGCAGCCGATGTCGCAGCAGCAGTACTCGCCATAAATAGAGCAGCAGCCTCCCCAAAACAATTAACAAAAGCTCTGGCAACAGACGCAATAACAAGTGTTATTAATAGTGGAAACCTACCAGAACTTGCCACATTAGGTGACAAAAAAGACATAATTATTAGAGCCTTTGTCAAACGTTTAGAAATCGAAATTATAGGTCATGAGGCTCGAATACCCATTTTATTAACAGCATTAAGCAATAAGGGAATAAAGACCCGTGAAGACATTGCTACTGCGTTAGATATTGACGAATTAACACTTAATCCCTTCAAGTCCCAGTTAGATATGGTAAACGCAGTGGGCGAAGTAGTAGAAACTCAAGAAGGCGAAGAAAGAATTGCATCCTTTTTTGGGCTGGCTGGATATGCAGAGAATCCATTGGCTGTATTTCTTGAAGACGAAGCAGCAGCTCCACCTGCTCTACCTACCGACAGACGAGAATTTTTAGCAAGCCAGTTACATGACTTTGCTTCAAAATTTCTTAAGCCAAGCGACAGTTTAAAACTGTGGGCGGCTTTACATGCTAACGGCGATACCCCTCTTTCAAAAATTGATGGCTTTAAAACAAATGCCGCACCTGCAATCAAAGCTATACTAGATGAAAGACTACAATGGATAAACGATAATGCAGGAGACGGAGCTCCAAAGTTTGAGGACTTTGTAATTGCTCAGAAATTCCTAGCCAAAGCGAAGAGGGACACAGCGCCCCCACTTACTCCAGAACAAGAAAAAGCCGTAAAAGCCGTAGAAGACACTGTATATGGCATTTTAAATAGTCCTAATAAACAGAACTTAATAAACGCTATTTCGGCAGGAGCCCCTGGGTTTGGCTTTTTTGCAGCTGCAGCTGCACCTGCAACAACTCAATTAGAAGCTGTAATGGCTTTCCTAGCCACCCACGCCGCATTAGAAACGCCAGACCTTGTCTACAGCACTAGCTTACTCAGTTTAGACTGTGGTGATGGAAACGACTTTGGTCAGACAGTTGCCAAGATGTTTGGGGGCGAGTTTAAAGATCATTTTGAGACAGCGTTAAGCAAGGTGCCTCCTAGAAATAAAGAGGCTATAAGAACTAAATTTACAGAGAAAGTAGCAGAGTTAAAAAACAAAGCGGCTTTAGGACTTCTTACAAAAACAAGAGTAAGAGCCGCACTAAGAGACTTACAAAAAGAGGTTATAGACGCAGCCCTTTCGCCAGCTGGCGCATTTACTACAAGAGGAAGTTTACCAGTACGTCCAGGTGCAATAGTATTAGAAACAGCCCTACACTTTGACGATGAGGTATTGTTTCCAGAGTCATCAGGATGGGACACACTAACCGATACTCCTCCAGCGTTTGAAAAAGAGGAGACTGATCAAACAGTAGCCCATGTTATTCATGCTGGTGCACATGATTTTAACGTCAATGGACTACCAATAAAAACTATTGCCAATCAGGGTGCCGTAAACGATTTTTTAACTGCCCCAGGCGCCCCAGGAAAATATCTTGTCTATCACAAAGGTGATGCTGGTCACAATATTTTCCTATCATTCGTAGACAATTCAGGCACTATACAAAATTGCCAAATAACAGCACCAGACAATGCCCACTTATCAATTGACCTCGGTGACGGTCCACTAAGATTTAATTCAATGAACGCCCTACTACGTTATTGCAAATCAATAACATTATTTGACGTTAATAATGATAAAGAAAATATAGCAAAAGCCAATAAATTAGCCGCAACACTAGGAAGAGAATTTAAATTTTCTACTGACTTTTTAATTGCGCTTGAAGCAGCTGCTACTACCGCGGGGACAACATTTGTAGATAAAGATATCGCTACTATTATTAAAGACATAGTTGCCAAAAAAGACGCAATGACAAAGGCTCTTCAAATCTTAATGCTCAGCCAACCCAACGACACTGTAGAATTTATAAGGTTTCTAGATGATGTGGCTTATAGAGCTAAGGATTATTCAGTTGCTGCAGGCACTTTACTCGATGATGTACTTAATACTAATACCTATAGCTTAGGGGGCGCAGCAGCAACAAGCTTACTAGACTCGCTGCCTACTACCAAAACAATGACCCCAGAAAACCTTGCCTTTTTAGTAAAAGATTTACACTTAGTAGACCGTACAATCAAGCATATTTTTGAAGGAATTGATACACCTGAAGAAAAAACAGGAAAAATAACAACCTTACTGGCAAGATGCGACACTATAAACCCAGCCTACAGAGCTATATTAGAACCAAGATTAACCGAACTCAATGCGCTTATGAGTTTAAGTACTGCAGAGCTTAAATTGAAAATTCAAACAACACTTAAACAAAAACTGGCTCGCCCATTTCAAGAGATGGCAGATCATATTTTAGAGGCTATTTTAAGCGATGAAAGTTTTCCTGGTTTAGCTACTGACAAAGACTTACTGTTAAAATTTTTAAAAGATATAGAAACGAACTTTACTGTCGATGTTGACTCAATGGTTAATTTATCTGATTTTTTATGGAATGCAATACCTCAGCAAGGTGATCAGGATGATGCATTCGACCTCAAAATAGCAAGCCTATTAAGAAACATTACAAGCACCGAAATAGCACTACAGCTACAAGCCCATGTTGGTATAGAAAACAGTACTATAATTGCAGAGGCCATTAATGCAACAAACCTTCCAGGTGTTGGCGAACAATGGCTAATAGCTGACGTCGGAAACAACATAAGAAACGTCACTACCTTTTTCACCCAACTAAGTTCATTGTCAGGGCTTTCAAAAACAGCCGCAAAAACAAAACTATTAGCGCTTCTTCAGGAGATTAGAGTTGATAAAGCAGATGGGCCAACAGTAGGCGACGCAGTAGAGAGAAAAGTAACCGACTGTTTCAACGCACCACTCCCAGACACCGGTTCACTACCAACCCGTGTAGACATAAGGCTGTATCGTAATTTATATTCAGCCCTAGGCGTTGAAACTGCCCCATTTCAACACAAATTTATTACACAATTAATGAGCGAGTTTGCATTAAGTCCAGAGCTTACCACTAAACTTAGCCAAAAAATTATTAAAAATATCACAACTGGAACCCCCAACACCCTTGAGCAATTAGGAAAAGACTTAAACACCCTAGTAGGTTCAGAAAAAAAGAGACCGGCTCAATTATTAACACGTATTAAGATTGCCTCATTATTAGAAAAAAGTTCGATAAATGCCGATCAACGAGCAGAGATGGGGCGCCTGTTGTTGAGAGAAGACGGGCTTTCAGTATTTACTGTACCAACTGACACAAGTGCTGTAATAGAAATACCTGAGTTCAGTGGCCTCCTAGCTGCACGAATACCAAATGATCACCTTACAGGAGCAAATTTAATTGAAGACGGTGAAATAAGAACCCTAATGAATATGGTGCTAGGCGCGCCTTCAGGGTTGAGTGTTAAACGGGTAAACTTAGGTACATTGCGAGATAGTGTTAATGAGCTAGGTATGCCAGGCGGAGCGCCTGCAGGGGTAGAAAATGACATCCGTGCTCTAGTTGCAGCAGGACCAGGTATACCAGAAGTAACAGGTAGAGCCCAATTAGACGATATATTAACCAGGTTAGCCTACAAAATGAATGCAGTAGGCGTAGTAAGTTCTGGGCAAGATGCAGCAGACGTAGCCCCAGCAGTAGCCCCAGAACTAGGCGAAAACGGACGAAAAATAAAAAGGGCACTAGTAAAACAATTTTACACTTTAAAATTTACAAAGGGTCTTCAAACAAAATTAAAAGGAGACGCCAGTTCAAACTTTCCCCAGGCAAGACTGTTGGCCTTACAAATTATGGACCTTGTTGGCAGTAGAGCAGGCAATTTAGACACTAGCTCTGACGAATTAAATGATTTTTTCAAGGCTGTTCTAGCGAATGTTACCATAGCTGATAATGCCACCACAATACCCCAATTAAGAGCCGCATTAATTGTAGAAAATGGAGGCTTACCTTTCCATGTAAGTAACGCAGAGTTTAATAGTCAGGTTACTTTTAACGCCGCGACAGGTGTAAGTCCACGCGCCGATTTAGACGCTATTGACGAAGGTAAGTTTGTTGTTGACGGAGCCGCTCATAATATCTTAGAAAGAGGCGACATACGCACCGTTTTAAAAATGTATGCCGAGTCTGCCCAATTAAATGACGGTGCTAACGCTAGATTTGCCGCGTTAGCTACCGCAATAAATGGGCTAGACGGAGCTGCTGGTGTAGCCACCTCTGCATTGCTAGAAGCTGCGTCAAAAGCGATTGGGAATAAATGCTACAGTAACGATATACACGTAAATGGTATAACAGTAGTAAGGGGAATCCTGGGGGGGTTGTTTGGGGGAGAAAACCCATCGGAAAGAGCCAGTCAAAAAGAAATATTAAAACAATTTTATACCCTAAAAATTTCACAAGCGATAGAAAGTAAACTGCCGGCCAGTGATAATCGTCATAAACTAGCACTTAGTTTAGCAAGGCAGTTTTTAAACGTAATTGAAGACGAGGGCAACAATAATATAGATACTACGAATACCGCCCAAGCCGAAAGAAGCATAACAAAAATGCTAGCAATGCTAGCCAACTTCAAGAGAGAAGTTAATTCATTAGTAGGCCCCATAACCAGAGACAATATAACAGAAATCTTTAGCTCAGCAGCCCAGTCAATAAATGCTGCAGGAGAAGCCGTATTACCTCACATCCCTGATGGTGAAACATTACGTACAATAATTTTTGACACCACAATTCCATCAGGCGTTGCACGGCTAACCCCAACAAGTCATTTTGATACCGTATCGTTTGTTCAAGCCAATCATCACCGATTTGGAGACAGCGAAAGTAACGCCATGTTTAAACAGGCCGAGCTCCGGTCTCTAATGAAGTCGCTGTTTATAGACCAATCTCACATTACTTGGGACATGGAAAATATTGGAGGAATATTAGATAGCGTTGGAAGGGTAGATATTGATTCTGCCGTAGGCTATCCCGCAGCTGCTCCCGTACTCCCTGCCGATACACAAGCATGGATGGATCAAGTATTTACAGCCATAGCAACACAAATGAAAGCAGCCGGAGTAAGCTCAAATGAAGGGGAAAGCGACGCTGAAAAACTGGCGGCTATCAAAAAAGTAGTTATACAAACCTATTTTAAAAACCGAATTCAAGCACGTTTAGGCGCTAAACTTCAAAGTGGCATCCGGTCCACAATAAGTGACAGAGAAAAACACGATTGGTTGCAAACTAAACAAGCAGACCCTAGCTTACAGGCGGCATTAGGCCTTGCGGCTCAACCTACCGATATTGAATTAAGAGGGCACGGTGCAGTCGCATTCGCCGAAAGAGCAATACGCGCATCCAATAAAAACGGCTTAGTAAGCACTGAAGGGGTACCCGCCCCCACTACTCAGCAAAAAATAGACGCATTCGAAGCCCTAGAACTAGAAGCAAAAACTAACTGGGTAATCAGCAATCCAGACCGACTGACTCCACTAGGTTTAGACAATGCAACCTTAATAGCAGCGGGTGTAGATCCAGCGGGTATAACAAGACAACAACATGCCTATGCCGACAGAGCCCTTCGAGCTACACACTGTAGAGGACCTATCAAAGAATCAGATATCAACAAGGCACTAATAGAAAAAGGGCTTGACCCAGAAACGGCAAGCCCTCACCAACGATTACTTACGTTTGAAGAATTAGAAATCAAATACAATGCCAAAACGTCAGAAACTCTAGCACTTCAGACAGTTGCAACACTTAGCCTAGCCTCTGGTTACAGCGGGTCGGATGCTTCAACGGTAAGACATTTTTACAATTTTACAGAAGTAGACAGAAACGACGACTTAAATATATCCAAATTAAATTACGGACTAGACCCTGCAACAGTGGCGACCCAATTGACCTCAATTGCACTACTTGGGAACACTCGCGTTGGTCCAGCTAAAGCAGAGTGCCCAGACTCAGACATAATGGCCCGTTATATCGGCGCAGACAAACCACTAACAGGATTGCAACGCCTAGGTGCAACAATGGCATTCTCAGCGGCATCTATCGCAAATTGTATGCCTGGCGTAACATCGGCAAAAAGACAAGAAATGGAAGCCATTCTAAGAAATAAACTAGTTCCAAATTCAAGAGTATTAGGACATTTAAACTACTGCTTACCAGGCGGGGTATGTACACAAACATTTGAAGCCGCATTAAACAACACAACCGTATTTTCGTTTCCACCTGGATCTCAAACTGAAACAGCAAGATTGGTACGAGTTGTTACAGGGGATGAGACACTTGATGTAACTGGAAAGGAAGCGCCTACTAGTGCCCAAACATTTAAATCACAATATGATGCAGCAAAAAACGCTAAAAAAGCAAGCATACAATTACTATTAATGGCCTGCTCGATGGAAAAAGCCGGCGTCACCATTATAGACGCCACAATTACAGGGGCAGAGCCAAGAGGTGGAGCAAGACCCAATGACCACCCATGCCGTAGTTCGAGTTACACATTTGGAGACCCTTTCGGTAGTGAAGACGTAACACCAAAAGCCCTAGACATTTACTTAGCGCTACAACAAGAAAACTACGTAGCCGAACTAAGTACCTTTTTAACAGACACCGTGGGAGTAGAAAAAGAAACAGCCCAAGGTTTTGCAAAAAAGTATGTAAATCATTTAATTACAGAGACTGATCACCCAATGAATGCATTTGCTTTATTAATTAATACAATACAGGATAGATCAAAAATAAAGGATCGTTCATTAACAGCAATTATGAAGCTAGATATAATTGCCGAACTTACCGAGCACATAAATAATGGCTGTGCTCCAGCTAATCAATGGCTAACAATTGATAACCATAATTTCAACTTAATAAGAGAAAAAGTAAAAGAACACCAGCTTCTAATTAAAGTAGCAAGCAAAGGTAGAGCCGACGTAGTTAGTACCGTAAAAGCAATGCTTAACGATGCACACGTACTCGACTTAACCTTTTTATTAGAGCCTGTAGTAGATCCTACTCTCAAACAGCGGTTCATAAGTGCTCTATCAGAATCAGATCAAGTAGGTACAGCTGCAATCAAAGCTGCCATAATAGTAGCTAGAGCAGCAGCAGCAGCAGCAGCAGGTGCAGCAGTTGCTGTCTTAAACCCACAACAATTGGAAGCCCTAGACAGTGCGTTAGAACTAATACAACAAACCCAACGACTAAAAGCGGCTTTTGCAAAAACGGGGTACCCTCTAGACTTTATCCAACCCACACTAGACGTCATTGCAGATGAAGCAGTAAACAATGGCCTAAAAAATGAAGCCACCGCTGTGGCTAGCTTAAACAAACTAAAAGACAAACTAGCGCAAATGACGACACACTTTCAAAGCGTAACAGCAACGCATACGGTTATGTCAAAAATAATGCCTTTACAAGCACAGTTAGAAACAGGTTTACCTCATTTAAAATTAATAAACCTCTTAAGCCAAAGCGAGTCACGAACCGAAGGCGGAAAAGCAAAGACATATTCTTGGAAAGTACATATAGAACGAGGGCTCACATTGTCTGTAGGACACGGAAGATTAGGAAGTCTAGGCGAAGCTGTAGACAGACTACAAGCATGCCTAACCGAGGGTAGCCCAGAAGTAGACATAGCAACAGCACTACTCCCTAAAAGTATTATAAGGATGTATAACACCTATTTTTCTTATCCTAGCTTAAATTTAACTACCGAAGACACCTTCAAAACCTTGTTTGAAAAAATGAAAGAGTCTAAGAACACAGAGGGATTCAAAAATTTTATAGACGAACTGGCAGTGTCCAACACAAGTGATACCATAACAACCATAATGGGAGACGGCGCGTTACTTCATCTACCTACAAGTGACGGTGTACAAGACAAAGACAAAGACAAAGACAAAGAAGAAATTGGAAGTCAATTTAGAGCCACTACTCCAGCTGAGGTACCTAAGTTGCTAAAAGGCATGCTAGAGAACTACAGTTTAG
Source organism: Candidatus Marinamargulisbacteria bacterium SCGC AAA071-K20 (assembly GCA_003265975.1). Classification (GTDB taxonomy): domain Bacteria; phylum Margulisbacteria; class Marinamargulisbacteria; family AAA071-K20; genus AAA071-K20. Next base: position 8,805 of record QFBU01000013.1, on the reverse strand, counting down.
AAAAAATACTCCCTTTATACGGCCTTGACGGTCCTGTAAACTTAAAAAATCTATACGTAGTCACAAAAGACGCCATGACCGGAAACCCTTCCAAAGAAACCCTACAAGCACTTCTTGCACTTCCAAACGGACTAAACCTACTAAAAGAAGTAGGTATGCCAACGCTATTAAGTATGGCTGTAAAAAGTGCAGGGGATCTAAGCGACAAGCTTTTCGATGGATCAGGATTAACATTACAAGATGTATTAAACAGCCTAAACGAAAATGGCAATGACACAGACTCGGTAAAAGCGGCATTAAAAGACAAACGACAACACATGCCTCCTGAGCTACAAGCTGGAGCACATATGCTGACCATACTAGACTTTGCCCTAGGGCAATTTCCTGAAAAGTTTAACCCTGCTACTTGTAACAAACTAACTTACAACTTCAAAGCCATTTCACAAGGCTCAGCAAGCCAAATGAGTGCCAAAAATGTCATTGAAATTCTTAAAGCCGCACTTGGTTTGGGTGACACAAATACCATGAAGTTAGAAAAACAATTAGCAATACTTCAATTAAAAGAAATGACAGTTCTAGGCGCCTCAAAATATACCTTAGAAGTAGAAGAATCCGGAGTCACAATAACAAACCAAGAACGTGCCAAAAGAGTGGCCACTATTTTAGCTGAAAAAGTTCTTTTTGAAGGTCCAGTAAGCCTCGAAAGCCGGACTGTATTTATACAAGTTATCGAACAATCAGTATCTGAAAATATGGAAATAAATAGTATAGAACTGATAACAAGTTTAGCCGACTTTGACATACCGATAAGAGAAGAAGCAAAATCTGAGATAGAAACACTATTAAGTAAAAAAGTACCTGATGAAATGGACATGTCAGACAGTTCAGACAGTAGGGGATTGTTAAGAGAAAAAATAGAAGCCACACGCATCCCCGACTTTAAAGAAATGTTTGAAAGACTTGAAAACACTGGCTTTATATTTAATCATGAATTTTTAATCTCACTACACTATAACCTAGGATCACACTTAGAATCTTTTACAACTGCAGGAGGTATTGTGGAATATCCAACAGCTGTACCACAAGAAATAATTGCTGACTTTATGGGCTTAGTTTTAAAGAGTATTCCAAAAAACACAGACGGAACTGTACCAGAAGACCAAGTTAAAATGGTATTTCAATCACTATTGCAATACTGCTTTGTGGGAACCCATTGCCATGGCAGAGCCCCCGAACTGGCCAAACTGGTAACTAACTCTGAGGGATTTGATAAATTTATGAACGAAGCGTTCGTAGAAGAAAAGACAGCAACCCAAAAAGGCCCCTTAAAAGACCTAGTAAAACGGTTTAGAGACAAAATTTATACTGCCGGAATCAGACCCGATTTTCAAGGAGGTGTACGAACCGCACTAGAAAATCTATGTAATGGAGATATAAACCTTACTGATAGCTTATTTGATGCCGAAGCGGTTAGACTAGGAAAAGCCGCACCACAAAGTGACACCCTCGAGGTAAGAGCAGCAAACAACTCAGCACTTACGAAGCTTTCTGATGTAGACGCACTACAAGCGGCAGTAGACACTAAGGTAAATAAAGCTGAAGCGTCTGGATCATTAATGGCTGAGCTAGTAACTGACACTGTAGACGGGTTAGATATAACAGCCGACCAATTTGCAGGTGTAATGATTGAGTTAAAAGCTGAGATTGATAAGCTTGCTATACCTGGACGACCTAACCCAGTACTAACACAACTTTCAAATAATGTGTCTGTAAGTATTCCCTTAGTTAGAAATACTAATCACGGCGATTTGGGTAAAATGTTACACCAGTATATTATTGCTGGATCAGCAGCCCAAGGCCCACAAAACCTAGAAGCACTGTCACTCGGATCAAAACATCACGCCGTAGTTTTTGAATTTATACATCAAGACGACGGGTCCATAACTATAATAAAGCACGATACTAACGATGATACTGACGACGCCGCCGCTCGTCATACCATCACAAGCTATAAAAATATTCCTCAAGACAAATTAAACGAAGCATTCTTTATTCGTTTAACAAGTTGTAGAGGCAGAGATATGAACACTGTTAACGATGTGCTAGAGAGACTTGAAGCAGAAACTGTTGTTAGTGGAAGTATCGACGAACACAAAAGTAATAATTGTATGCTTGCCAGCATGCTAAGTTATCTCGAATCTCATCTCAGCCAAACACAATATCTCACTCTAAAATCAAACTTACTCGCCAAAGGTATCAAGACTTTTGAAACTCTATTAAAAGGCAGGCTAAATAGAGATAAAAGAGATATCATCACTCTAAAATTGAAAATAGCAGTACAAGCCGCCATACTAACTGAGGACGCTCTTAATACTGCTGTAGCTAAAGAAGCAGAAGCCCTCGCCGCTACTATAGCCGCCAATCTCGTTGAAAAAGAGCAACTCACAGCTTTACAAACCAAACTAGTTACACCAAAGGCATTTGGACGTATTTTTGGACGAACAAAAGACGACGAAAGAGTATTTGTGGGTGACAATCAGGCGCAGCTAAAAGCTGTTCTAGAACATGAGTTACCAGCATTAAAAGACGAACACGAAGTAAGTACTCTTATGGCCACGGCTCAAGACGCTGACTTTGAACCTACACTCTCACAAGTAACAGCCCTTCAATTGTTACTACTTCAAAAAAGTGATGGTTTTTCAAGTTTATTCAAACAAACGTTAAGGGAAAAATTAAAGTCTATGATTTCATTCCATTTTCTAAGTTTTGCAAATATAGACGGTGCTAAAGAAATGCTAGATTCATTTATGGAGTCTGAAATAGAATCTCTTTTAACTGAAGATCCCCAACAATTGTTAACATTTCTAGGAGGTAAAAAAGACGAGGTTGTAGCTGCAGGTAACGCATTAGTAGACAAATTTAAACATAAAAATCCTCTCGTTACGGTGCAAGACACTACAAGCGCACGTTACCTCAATTCTCAAAAAGCTACAAAGCTAGCACGTTTTGCAAAAATAATAGTGTCTGCAGCAGTAAAACAACGAAACAAGCAAAGACTTGAAGCAGAAGCCGAAGCCGCGGTCGCACAAGCCAAGCTAGACGCCAAGCAAGTAAAGGGCACCTTAGTACCAAGATCCCTATCTGAAACCCAACAGCTAAGAGTTGACGCGATTTCCGCCGCTATTGTGCGAGATGCCGACCCTACAACTGTACTAGAGTCGGTAAATACAATGGACCACACAAGTGTAGAAGAAAACGCCGCGCTATGCTTACACTTATTTTCAGAAAAACCAGAACTAGCAAATAATGAGGCCTTTCAAAACCTTGCAACGGCACTTATTTTAAAACGATTCGACCAAGGAATTCTCCTTGATAAAGCGGGGGTTCCACTTCAGCGACTATATCAAGTACTACCTGCAGAAGCACAAAGTCGATTGCAAAAAATACAACAATTTAAAGCGGTATTTACCGTAGAACACGGTGGAAGCACTATGAGCGTAACTGACTTAATGTCTACCTATGACCTTTTACTAACACCCGTAAGCCCTACAGTAGTAGATACATTAAGAGAAGTAGTTATTTCAATTATGAAAAAACATGGAATTATAAAGACAGCTGATAATTATTATCATTACATTAATGATCTGTTAGAAAAACCACTAAGCCCTAATGAAAAAGCAATTATTATTGCTCATATCGCCCATAAGTATGTAGAAACAGGAAGCTTATTTGTAAACGTAAAAGAAGATATCCTAAGAAGTCTCCCACCACTTTCAAAAGATGCTCTTGAAGCTCATGGGATGGACACAGAAGTATTCCAAGAAATAGTAGCAATGGTAGACAGGGCCAAGCTAATTCATAACAATTTTACTACAGTAGACAGTCTTAATAAAAAAATTTCAGACGTAGGATCGGTTGCTGCACTATTTGAAACAAACGTAGGTACGGTTGTAAATTTAACCAAACCCACAGTCGAAACACATTCAACCATTCTTTCAGAAGAACCAGAAGACAAAACTGCCAAGCAAACTATCACTAATTTACAAGCCGACATAACCAAACTAAAAGACGCACTTTATGAACAACTAAAAAGCCAAAATAATGCCGAAATAGTCGACGATATTATAAACCTCTGCAAAGAAACATCATCTGCAAAAACAGAACAGTTTTTAAGACAATTTTCTGATGGCGGTAAAATGCTGTTACAACACTTTGTATATCCTATAATAGTAAGAGACGCGCAAATAAAGAAACTAAACTCTATTTTAGAGGCACGCCCCACAACAGGTGACGGTCCACCAAAAACTAGAGACGAGTCAATACAGCAAAATCTACTATCTGGACGTCTATTAGACCCTGGCCATAGTGACTCGCTAGACTTTTTTGATGCCCAAAGTCTTCAGCGACTTATCGGGACCTCGAAATTACTCACACAACGACAAGTCGTTGAGCTTCGAAAAATGCATCGAACATTAACCGAAGACAAAACATCAATTGTTAAACTGGATGCTGGCGAAGGTAAATCATTCTTGTCAAAATTAAGCGCGTATATCTTTAATATTACAGATGCACCAATAATTCACATTGCGCCTTTTGACCAATCAGAAGAAGGGTGGGTTAAATTAACAAGTCTGGATCAATTACTAGATGATGGGGGTACTCATTTCTCGGTACGAGCAGATGATTTACTTGAATTAATAAGCGGCCTTGAAGACCGAACAAGTATAGAAAAATGCAAGTATTTTAACGACGAATACGACGTCAGCCCTGCGTTAGATGCAGTCTTAAGTAAGTGGGGCATTGCTCAGGTTAAAATGTCAGCAACCGACAACATTGTAGAAGTCACTCGCTTATTAAAAAGTCAAAAAACTATGTTTGCTGTGTATTGTGCTAAAGCTAAAGAGCTTGGGGTAGAAAAATCTATAATAAGCCAACTACAGGCAGCAGTTAATAGCCCGTCATGCAGTGACGAGGACTTACACGCTGCACAAGAAAGGATGATTTCTGCACTAGGCGCACTTGGGCCTAGTCCTCTAAGAGACACGTTGATCAGAAAATTTAATAAAAAACCTGCAAAAATAAAAGAGCTAGAATTAAGAAAAATAGATCAAATGGACGCAGAGTTTGGCTCTAGAGCGATTGTTTTTGTTAAAAGAGAGTCGTCCAATGCCCAAGAGATATTTTCACAAATGTTAGACGATTCAAAAGCTAAAAATAACGCTACAAAATTGCAGTTTTTACTCGACGGAACGTCCTTTACCCAAGACGGCACTGATAATGACGATACCCACATGTCACTTTCACAAATGAGAGACACTGTATTAAAATATTACAAACCGCTAAGCGACATCAAAAAGACTCTTATCCAAATACACTTTCGTGCATCTAGTGATTTTACAGAAGGCGGTAAGGTGTTTAAAGCTGGCGACTTAGTAACGATGAGATATAACCCAGAAAAGCAAGATTCAGACAAAGCCAAAGCCAAATGGACTTTAATGGCGTGTGATTTAGACGATCATCAGTCTACTGACATAAACATATGTATGTATGAAAGAAGTACAACCATCGGAGAAGATTTTGGACCGTATAGTAATGGTGTCGACTTTCAAGCCATGGCCCCAGCAGGAACAAGTCCATTTTCTCCTGACTCTGAAACACCATTCACAGCTCAAAAAGCATTTCAAGCAGCGAGGCGAAATCGTTTAGGCGAGGGCAAAAGAGCCGATTTTCGTTTATACACTAGCCTAGAGCAACAGTTTCCTGATGATAAAGAAACTCTTTTAAACAAATGTCGCGTCGTTGACCGTGTTATTAGTCAAGACGCAGACAGATTAAAAATAGAAGTGAAACGTGCAAGACAATCCAGAAAGTTATTTGAAGCTCACGCAGCAAGTTTTGTATTACAAAATGCGAAGGGAAGGCCTTTTCAAAAAGAGCTTGAAACCCTAATAAAAAAAGAGGCCGTAACTATGGAACGAGGATACTTATTAGGCACTAAACACAGTGATGAAGCCAAAATGACAAAAGACTGTATAAAGGATAAGAGCCCCGAGAGTCTCTTAGAAAAACTACAAGAAAAGTGGAACAGTTTTTTAACGACATCTCTAAATCGTGTCACTGGAAAGGATGCATTGGCAAAAACGTTAAATGAGCGGCCCGTAGTTATTGATGTTCTAGAAAGAAGAGGGGAAGACAAAGATGGATTATTGAGCTGCAAAGAAAAGAAGTTTGTAGATGATTTTCTTGCTTCAATTACAAAGAGAGGTCAAACAATAGAAAATTCTTTATATGATGACATAAACTTAGACAAACTACATCATTTTTCATCTAAAGTGTTGGGCTCGTTACAATCTTATATGGCTGCTGAAATGAAGGGTAAACCAAAAACACACACATATAAAGCCCAGTTAGAAAAGACATTACAACTCTTAGATGATGGCGGGCCGGACAACACATTAACGGAGCTTGATATTCAAGCTAAGCGAAGTAGCACCAACCCAGCAGATGTCCTTAGAGTTCTCACGTATGAATGGAAAACACTATCTGAGACAGAACAAACTATTTTTAGAGTAAAGATGATAGACGCAGCTCCAACTACTAGCACGAGTACTGGGAAGCATGCAGGATTAAGCTTTATAGAGAGTCAGTTTGGCTTGTCAAGCGATTCATTTTCTGAGCCACCAGAAAAAGTAGAAAACCCAATGCCTGTATTAGATCAAAGCAGTCTAACGTGCCAAAAAGCAATGTTCTACTTACATACAGAATTTGCCCACGACAGTGCAGTGGGTCAGCAGTAGCCTAATAAAAATTTAGTGTCTAGGAATTAATTTAAAATTTTAACAATGTCGTCATGAAAAAGACCATTACTCGTTAAAATAGTAGTCCCATAAATATCAAAAGGATCGCCATTAACCTGACTAATAGCGCCACCGGCTTCAGTAATAATTAAGCCCATAGGCGCAATGTCCCACGGTTTTAAATTAACGTCATAACCAATTTCTCCGTGACCCTGAGCGACCCACATTTGTATCAAAAAATCACCAATACCACGTTGTCTATGCGTTTTACTCGCTAGTTTAATTAAGGCGTCGTTGTCTTCAGGGGCTTCAAGGCCAAACAAGCTACAATGAACTAAGTGCGCGTCTGCAAGCGTTGATATGGTAGATACGTTTATTGGTTTTCCGTTATAAGTAGCGCCTGCACCTTTGGCGGCACTCCAGGTTTCATTAGTAACAGGGTTATGACAAAGTCCGGCAATCACTTCTCCGTCTTTTTCAATGGCTAAAAGAGTGCCAAAAATTGGAATACTTCGAGCATAATTATAGGTACCATCAATAGGGTCTATAAAAAGCTTTAACGGCTCGTCTTTGTCACAGCCGCCAAACTCTTCACCAAAAATAGCAAGGTCAGGGAATCGTTTCGCCATATCGTCTCTTACAGCTGTTTCTATTTCTAAGTCAGCTTGAGTCACTACAGTTTTGTCTACTTTATGTTCGATTGTGGGATTGTTTTGATAATGATGAAGCGCAATTTTGGCGCAATCTTTGGATATATTTTCTAATTCGTGTAGCCAGTCGAGGGGGCTTAATTTGTTTGTCATAGCCGATCATGGTATCACCTTGTCCCACAAGATGACAGAGGTTGGTAATTCGGGTACAATGAGGCTAATAACGTGCCGAAGTGGCGGAATTGGTAGACGCGTTGGTCTCAAACACCAATGAGCATTAGTTCGTGCCGGTTCGATTCCGGCCTTCGGTACCATTGGTTAAACAAACTTATGAAACAATCATTATTACTCTACGGACGTTTTTTTCCATTTTTAAAACCCTATAAAAAGCAGCTTTTTTTTGCAGTCGTTTTGTCCTTACTTCTTGCAGGAATAAACATCGTAGTCGTCCCACTGTCTAGAGACTTATTTAACGAACTGTCTAACCACAACATGTCTCACTTTTTAAACCAACTTCTAAATGCGTTAATATTATGGTCACTTAGACTTTTTGTTAAATACGGTAACTTCTATCTCACTACTTGGATAAGTTTCAGAATAGCCATCGACCTACAACTATTGGTGTATCAAAAACTAATGAAGCTGTCTCAACACTTTTATTCAGACTGGAAATTAGGCGAATTATTAACGCGACTCTTTTCAGATTCTGAGTCAGTACAAAAAGGCTTACTCGACGGCGTATTCGAAATGTTCCCACAAATTTGCTCATTTATTGGCTTATTGGCATATCTCTTTTTTATGAACTGGGAGCTCACGACATATACATTAGTAGCGGTCCCTATTTTTATTTTATTAATTTCTTATTTCACGGAGTTACTAAAACGAACGGTTCATCAAATACAAAAAACAAGCGCAGACATCACCCACGTTGCCCAAGAAACCATTTCAAACATCAAACTAGTTCAAGCATTTACAATGGAGAAAAAAGAAGTAAAAAGATTCCATAAAGAATGTATGCGTAACTTTAAAGTCACCATGATCAACAAACGATTCAAAGCCACTTTAGAACCAACAGTCGCCATCTTAAACTTTTTAGTAATCCTATTAATTATTTATATTGGAGGCTTGCAAATTGCCTCTGGGAAGCTAACTGGGCCAGAACTATTTTCATACTTCATCGGAATCTTTATGTTAGTAGAACCCATTCAAACCTTTTCATCAGCCTTTATTACCTTAACGCAAGCATTGGTGTCTAACGAACGCTTGGCCGAATTAATTGACACACCAGTACAAATCAAAAACAAAAAGAATGCTAAAGAGATTAACATTAAAGGGAAAGTTGAACTCAAAGATGTGGC